>CAMDWA010000005.1 GCA_945877855.1 Thermoflexus hugenholtzii JAD2
GGGCCATCTGGCGCGCTGACCACCAAAATGGCACCGTCAACTTGAGCAGCACCGGTGATCATGTTCTTAATATAGTCACGGTGACCGGGCATGTCGACGTGCGCATAGTGGCGCTTATCGGTCTCATATTCGACGTGCGCAATGCTGATCGTAATACCACGGGCCTTTTCTTCGGGGGCCTTGTCAATTTGATCATAGGCCATGAAGCTAGCGCCACCTTTCATCGCCAGCACTTTGGTGATTGCAGCGGTCAAGGTCGTCTTGCCGTGATCTACGTGCCCCATCGTGCCGATGTTTAAGTGGGGCTTAGTTCTTACAAATTTCTCTTTTGCCATGATATCTTTTAGTTGTCAGTTATCAGTGTATTGCGCAGAAAATTGTCAACATGGTCACAATCTGATAACCGACCCATGACAACCCTGCATAAGCCCGCGACCAGGATTGAACTGGTGACCTCACCCTTACCAAGGGTGTGCTCTACCAACTGAGCTACGTGGGCAGTAATAAATTGAAAACTTAGAATTGAAAATGAAAAATCAAATTCTCAATTTTTCATTTTCAATTTTAAATTTATCAGGTGGGCCGAACAGGACTCGAACCTGTGAAGGCTAATGCCAGAGAATTTACAGTCCTCCCCCTTTGCCACTCGGGACATCGACCCATATTTAATTTTCGATTTTAGATTTACAGCCTTAAATTTACTGCGGACGCGGCAAATCTAAAATTGCAAATCTAAAACCCGACTAGCCGACGACGAGATTTGAACTCGTAACCTATCGATTACAAATCGATTGCTCAGCCGTTGAGCTACGTCGGCAGATTTGCGGTGGGAAATTATAGCACAGAGATAAAGTGGGCGTTACAATGGTCAAATCTATGAAACATCCAACTCTTAGTTATATCACCGTCATCGCGATTATTGGTCTTTCATTTGCGCTATCTGGTCATGTGGCTCAACCCACACTGGCAAATTTTAGCGCTAACTCAAACCCGCCATTGCATGCATCGACCAAATTAATGCAAGCGACAGCAGACGGTAAACGAACGGATGTGATTGTATACGCAAATGGTTATGCTGATTTGTCGTTGGCAGGCCAATTTGAAAAGAAGGCAGACAAAACACAGTTTGTCTTTAAGACATTAACCCAATATGCGAATTTGGCACAAGCTTCTTTGAGACGTGATTTAAGTTTGCGCTCGGTTGATTATGATGTGCTGTGGCTGGCCAATGCGGTGTTGGTACGTAAGGCTGACCGTGAATTGGTGACATGGTTAAACCAGCGGCAAGATGTGGCAAGAATGGCGCAAGATGCTCCGACATTAGGGCAATTAGGGTTTGCCGCAAATAATGCTGCGCCAGACCCCATTCAAGAAGGGCGGGGTGATGTGCCAAACGGGGTGGAACCCGGGGTGCAACAAGTGAATGCCCCTGCGGTTTGGGAGATGGGGTATCGTGGGCAAGGCATTGTGTTGGCTAGTTTGGATACTGGGGTGCAGTGGGATCATGTGGCGCTTAAAGCCAAATATCGGGGTTGGGATGGGATTACAGTAACGCATCACTATAACTGGTTTGACGCGATTGCTGGGAAGTCGGAGGCTTTTGATGATTATGGACACGGTTCTCATACGACCGGCACGATAGTGGGTGATGATGGCGCAGGAAACCAGGTGGGGGTAGCCCCAGATGCAAAATGGATCGCCTGTCGGAATATGGATCATGGCGCCGGGACAGTGGCACGTTATATTAGCTGTTTTCAATTTGCATTGGCGCCAACTGCCCCCCAAGACAATAACCCTAACCCTAGCCAAGCGGCTGATATCACAAATAATTCATGGGGCTGTTCGGATAGCAACCCCTATGAAGAAGGCTGTGAGATGGCTGATGCGCTGCTGAATATTGCGCAGGCGATGCGGGCGGCTGGCATGATGACGGTGGCATCGGCGGGTAATGATGGATTGAGCCTTGATGGTAAAGTAGTTTGTAAGTCGGTTCATCATGCACCAGCAACCTTAAATCAGGCTTTTACGGTTGGGGCGGTGACGCATGGCAACCAAATTGCTCGTTTTAGTGCGCGGGGGCCTTCAATATTTACGGGGCAACTCAAACCCAATGTGGTGGCGCCGGGGGAAAATGTGAGATCGGCGGCCTTGGGAAATGGCACGACGTATTCTAATCTGAGTGGTACGAGTATGGCCGGGCCACATGTGGCCGGTGTAGTGGCGCTTTTATGGTCGGCAGTGCCTTGGCTGCAAGGCCAAATCGACGAGACAGAGGCCATTTTGAGCTATACCGCCACACCGCTCAACAATAGCGATACAACTTGCAACGAAATTCCGACCAGCATTACTCCCAATAATACGTTTGGGTTTGGGTTAATTAATGCCAAGGCAGCGGTTGATCGTGCCCAAAAAACTGACTTGGGCATAACGAAAAGCGAAACTGGCAATAATCTTATTACGATTACCCATACCATTAGCAATCAACATTACACTTTGGCGATGACAAACTTAACGCTAAGCGCTACCTTGCCCGTTGGGGCTGAAATCGTCAGCATCAATAACAGCGGGGTCAAAAGTGGGAATGTCATTCAGTGGAACACACCGGCAATTACTCCGGGCGCGGCTTATCAAGTTTCATTAGTTATTCGCAATACCAATGCGAATTTGCCGCTATTTACGCGCCAATTTAATCGTATTCCCGCCCAACGGGTTATGTTGCAGATGCTAAAACGTTAGTGATCTGTAGCTGTAAGCAACAACATCATGATTACATTATTACGCAACGAATTTCGCGGCTATAACCGTTCTTTGCTGCAAAAAGATCTATTGGCTGGGGTGAATGTGGCGGCGGTGGCGGTGCCGCTGTCGCTGGCGTTTGGGTTAGCATCGGGGGCCAGCGGTGCGGCAGGGTTGGTGACAGCTATTTTGGCGGGGCTAATTATTGGGGCATTATCAGGAACCCCCAGCCAAGTTAGCGGGCCAACCGGTGCAATGGCGGCAGTGTTGTTGGTGGTTGGCAGCCAACATGGGTTAACTGGAATTTGGTTAACGACGGTGATGGCTGGCGCAATGATGATCTTGATCGGCGTTTTTAAGCTTGGACGCATCGTGCTACTTATTCCGCGCCCAGTGGTGAATGGGTTTACAAGCGGGATTGCCATCCTCATTTTCACAGGGCAATTGCACAATATTTTAGGCATTCCGGGCCCCAAAGCTTTAACCGCGTTGGGGCGTTGGATTGAATATGCTACGCGTGCGCAAGCGGGAGAGCTTGTCGTGAATTGGCAAACAGTAATTATCACGAGCATTGTCATTTTGTTGATGTTTTTTATCCCTAAAAAATTGGCAAAACGTATGCCCGTTGCCTTGGTTGGGGTGGTTGTCGCCACAGTGGTGGCACAGCTTTTTCAGTTTCAAATCCCTGCGGTTGGGGCTATTCCCCCTACTATTTTTTTAAATGAGCATTTTGTCCCTGATTTTAGCAATCTTGGCCTCATTCCAGAATTATTATTACCTGCCGCCAGCGTCGCGTTGTTATGTTGTTTACAGGCATTACTCAGCGGCGTGGTTTGTGTCAACTTAACCAGCAAACCGATGGATAGCAACCAAGAGCTGATCGGGCAAGGCGTTGCCAATATGCTCATTCCATTTTTTGGCGGGGTTCCGGCTACCGGCGCGGTGGCACGCACCAAGGTTGGCATTGCCAACGGCAGCCAAACCCGCTTAACGACCATCTTTCATGGGCTTATTTTGTTGGTATTGGTGATGGGTGTTGGCCCCATCATCGCTCGAATTCCGATTGCAGCCTTAGCTGGCGTTTTGGTCGTTACCACCATTCGTATGAACGAATGGCGCGATATTCGCTGGATGTTTAAACATCGTTTCAAAAGTGCCATCGGCTCGTTTTTAATTACCATGCTGGCAACGGCCTCGCTTGATCTGACAACAGCTATTCTGATGGGGATGGGGCTGACATCGCTTATTTTTATCAGCCGCTTAAGCAATATTGATGTCACGATTAAACCGATTGACCTGATCAGTATGCAGGCGCGGGGGCATGATCTGGTTGCCGCAGACCCAGATTCACAAGTGGCTTATATTACCGGGCCAATGTTTTTTGGCTCAATTGCAACCGTGCGCGGCGCTTTTAATATTTTACCGAGCAATTATCTAATTTTGTCTATGCGTGGGGTTCCAGCCATTGATGTGAGTGGTCTTGAGTTGATTGAAGAGTTATATGAGCGAATGAGCAAACAAAATGGCAAATTGCTTTTTGCTGGGGTGCAACCCAGCGTAAAACAAATGCTTGACCGTGCCAAAATTACCGAGCGGATCGGTGAAAACCACTTTTTTTGGAGTGCCGATCAAGCCATTTTGCTTGCTCACGAAAAATATAACCCGTTGCCACAGCACGGCGTTATTTAAATCCCTTCACTTTCAAGCCCGGCCATCACTTGCAATTGCTCAATACTCAACCATTCAGGGTTGGTCTCGCTCGAATAGCGGAATTGATCTGGCAGACGCTTGCCCTCGGTATGATCACGTCTTGACCACCAAGGATGGGCTGGCTCGACAATATAGACATCGGGCAATTCAACCGTTTGGCGGGCTTCGTCTTCCGAGATCAATTGCTCGTGTAGTTTCTCGCCCGAACGAATACCGGTATAAGCAACATCACATTCGGGGGCAATGGCTTTGGCCAAATCCATAATATTCATGCTCGGTATTTTGGGGATGTAGACCTCGCCCCCCAACATCGTTTCTGCGGCCCGAATGACCAAACGCACGCCCTGCTCAAGCGTGATCCAAAAACGGGTCATACGCGGGTCGGTGATGGTGATTTTGCCATTTTTACGCTGATCGAGAAAGACCGGTATGACGCTGCCACGACTGCCAACCACATTGCCATAACGCACACAGGCAAAACGTGTGCCATCGGCCCCGCCATAAGCGTTGCTTTGCACAAACAATTTTTCGGCACACAGCTTGGTTGCGCCATATAAATTGACTGGGTTGACGGCCTTATCGGTGCTGAGGGCGACCACGCGTTTCACACCGGTGTCAATAGCGGCATCAATGACATTTTTGGCCCCGTTCACATTGGTCATGATGGCTTCCATCGGGTTATATTCGCAGGCCGGCACTTGTTTGAGCGCGGCGGCGTGTACCACCAAATCGACCCCTTTCATGGCGCGACGTAGCCGGTCGGCATCACGCACATCGCCAATAAAATAGCGCAAATTGGGCGCGTCGTAACCCGCCACTCGCATTTCATGTTGTTTTAGTTCATCGCGGCTAAAAATAATCAGCTTTTTCGGCTGATATTGTTCGAGCATGATTTTGGTGAATTTTTTGCCGAACGAGCCAGTGCCGCCGGTGACGAGTATGGTGCTGTTTTTCCAATCCATGTTAAAGAGAAGGATGAAAGATGAAGGATGAAGGATAAAATTCAGAGTAATCTCTGATGCATCCTTTATCCTTCATCCTTCATCTTTTAAATATGATTCAATATCAAAAATGCCAAAGGGTTTACTGGGGTCAAACGACAACTCATCCGCCGATTTCTCGGTTTGGATCATGAGCGGGGCTGTTAACCCATCAACCACATCATATGGATGATTAGTCGATTTACCCAGCCAAAAGTACAGCGGATATTCCCCGGGGCGCAAGTTGGCCTTGGGGAGTTCGATGACAAACGTGCCGGTTTCACCTGCCGCCAAACGCCTTTCAGTGACCACATGTTTGACCGAAGTCACCATTTCGCCTGAGCGTCCCGATTTAAGCACAATAGTGGCAGAAATGCCTTGCACCGGTGCGAACACCTCATAAGACAATTCAAAACGCAAGGTGCTACCCATTTCAAAAAAAGTGGGTTTGTTGCCTGCCACATCTTTGACATGAATGCCACTAAAGCGCACCTCGCCAGACCCGCGCCGCAAACGGCTATCGGTAATGGCGGTGCGGGCATCGACATCCGATTGTGACACCTCGCGGTTGTAGATGTCGATCACGGTATTGGTATCGCCATCTAACACCACTTTGCCTTGTTTCATTAAAATGCAACGTGGGCAAAGGGCGCGAATGGTTTGCATGTTGTGGCTAACAAACAACACCGTGCGGCCTTGTTTTGACACATCATCCATTTTGCCCAAGCATTTTTTTTGAAATGCCAAATCGCCGACGGCGAGCACTTCATCAACAATCAAAATTTCTGGCTCAAGATGGGCTGCCACGGCAAAGGCCAACCGCATATACATGCCGCTTGAATAGCGTTTGACTGGGGTATCGATAAATTGCTCGACCTCAGAAAAGGCCACAATTTCATCAAAATGGCGCTGAATTTCTTTGCGTCGCATACCCAAAATCGAGCCATTCATATAAATATTTTCGCGGCCTGTCAATTCGCCGCTAAAACCCGTGCCGACTTCGAGCAATGACCCCACGCGCCCGCGAATTTCGGCGCTGCCGCCGCTTGGCTCGGTGATGCGTGATAGCACTTTGAGCAAGGTTGATTTGCCCGCACCGTTGCGGCCAATGATGCCAACCACTTCACCTTGCCCAATTTCAAATGAGACATCACGTAAGGCATAAAACATCTCAGAGGTGCGTTTTTGAAAAAAATCGCTGGGGCGGGTGACAGCGGTTTTGGCAATCCACATAATATCTTCGCGCAGGGTGCGATAGGTGTGTAATTGCCGGTCGCCCGTTGCCGTATGATAAATGCGATAGGCCTTGCTAAGGTTGTGTGCGCGTATGGAAAACATAAAAAGTAGCAAGTGGCAAGTGGCAAGTGGTAAGTAAAAAGGCTTTACTTGCCACTTGCCACTTGCCACTCTTTAAATGACATCAACAAATCGTCGTTCAAAACGCCTAAAGACGGCGGCCCCGAGGGTAAATAGGGCAATGGCAAAAACAATATCAGAAATGACCATTGCGGGGGTGAGTGAACTTTTGCCAAGCAAACTCCAGCGAAAACCTTCGACTAGCCCAACGACAGGGTTAAGTGTAAATAAAAAGCCAAACCAACTTGCCAAGGCATTTTCAGCAAAAAGGGTGCCTAGCTTGTCGGTGATCATGCTAGATGGGAAAATAATTGGGCTGGCATAAAACAAGACTTGCAGCATAAACGGCATGGCATACACAAAATCTCGATACTGCACATTTAGGGTTGCCAGCACCAGCCCAATCCCAGTAGCAATGAGGATGGTGAGCAACATAAAAAATGGCAAGGCCAAAATATTGAGCGTCAGCGGAATTTTGAATGCAAACAAAAACACCGCTGTCACCCCGGCTGTGATGACAAAATCGATCAAAACCGACATCACCCCTGCTAATGGAATTAGCAAGCGCGGAAAATAAACTTTGCTGATTAAGTTGCTATTGCCCAGCATACTGTTGGCAACACGACTAGTTACGCCGTTAAACAGGTTCCAACACAAAAAACCAGTGTTGATAAATACAGCGTGGGGCAGGCCGTCGCTAGGCAATTGGGCAAATACACCAAAAATAACGGCAAAAATCAGCACGCTCACAAATTGCTGCAAAATGACCCACAACACGCCTAAAACTGTTTGTTTGTAACGAATTTTAAGGTCACGGGTGGCTAAAGTGACAAGCAAATCGCGATAATCCCAAATTTCACGCAGGTTTAGCGCCGCCCAGCCCGATGAAGGCTTGATTGTTGTAATAGGCAAATCATTGGTGATGGTTGATTTTGCAGGGAGGATAGACTCAGATGCAGGCATTATGATGTGTTGCAGCGAATGATTTTACCGTAGCCATGATGGGCAATATAAAAACAGAAATGGTGGTTGGTTGATTGGTTGAATAGTTGAGTAGTTGGTTAGTTGATTCATGACTCACAAGTCACGAGTCTTTAATCAACCAATCAACCAATCAACTAATTAACCATTACGCCCCAAATTTAGCCAAACGCCCGGCATGAGCCAAGGCCAATTGCATAATATCGGCAGCCCTAAAGGTGCCGAGGCCACCCCGCGCACATTCGCGCTCGCCAAAGCCAGCGCTACGATCACGGCGGGCCATGCCCGGCGACCATAACAGCAATGGCACTGGGTGCCATGAATGGGCTTTATGTTGGCTGGGGGTGCTGTGATCGCCGGTGACGATCAAAACATCGGGTTTTAGATCGAGCAATCTGGGTAATGCGGCATCGACTTCTTCGATCACGGCTTTTTTGGCATCAAAATTGCCATCTTCGCCGCGTGAGTCGGTATATTTGACGTGAATAAACAAAAAGTCATAGTTCTTCCAAACCTCACCCGCCGCGTCAAATTCTTCGGCAACATTATGCGCATGATGTTGCACCACATCCATGCCTACCAATGAAGCCACCCCGCGATACATCGGGTAAATGGCGATGGCCCCCGCCTTTAACCCATACACATCTTTAAATTTTGGAAAAGCTGGGTCGCCCGAAAACCCGCGCATGGTGAGACCATTGGCAGGTGCGTCGTTTTTAATGACTTCGGTCGCGGCTTTGATCCACGCATTAAATAAATCGGCAGTGCGTTGGCTGGTAGCGTCACCCGCCACCACTGGCATGGGTGGCACGCCAGTGCGCTGTGGGTCAGTTTCATTTAAATTGCTGCTCAACCCCTTGCCACGCATCCCAATTACAAAGCGATAATCGAGCACTGGCTCAATTGTCACTTCGACATCATCGGCCACTTTAATATTGGCGGCCTTGATTTTGTTAACCAGCTTTACACATGTTTCGGTGGGAATACGCCCAGCCCGACGATCGGTAATATTGCCAGTCGCGTCAAGGGTGCAAAAATTGCCACGCGCAAATACGTCATCGGCTGTGAGCGGTAAACCAATGCCAACCGCCTCAAGCACACCACGCCCAATTTCATATTTAACAGGGTCATAGCCAAATAACCCCAAATGCCCGGGGCCGCTACCGCTGGTAATACCCATTTCGATTGGGTAATGTTGGCCCAAACAGCCTTCACGCGCCAAGCGGTCTAAATTTGGCGTATGGGCCGCCTCTAATTCGGTTTGATCGGCAGCATTGGGTAACCCGCCCACACCATCGAGCACCAATAACACGATTTTGGTTTTTGCGGGTTGTATCAGATCTTTAAGTAAAGTAAAGTTTGCCATCTTTTAAATAATTGCGAATTATGAATTACGAATTACGAATTTTTTGCATCTGCTCATTATTGAGAAGATCTAAGGTTTTTACGAAATTGATAATTCGTAATTCGTAATTTGTAATTCGTAATTTATATGACGATTTCTGCGCTGACACTGCGAGCATCAATTTCGAGTTCCATGATGGTGACAGGCGGCTTGACATAAAACCAAGTCATGCCGAGTGCGCCCGCCGCGCCCATTGGCACAAGCAATTCACGATGTAGCGCTTCATCCATTGCATGGGTGGCGTAATAGTTGCAGCCAGTCACATCGGCCCACGATGCCCCCATTGCCGCAATCATCTTACCGACGCCATTCATCACAAATAATGATTTCTCGCGGATGGCATCGGGTGTGGTTTCACCATAACGAATCGAAAATTCTGGGCCAACGCCACCACTGCGCAAATCGCCCACGCCAGCCACAATAAAATTGGGGCAAGTGGTTTTGCCGGGCAGGGTATAGCTAAACCCATACATGCTGGGCACATTTGGGGTGTGGGCTGGTAATACTGGCGCTAAATTACTACGGGCGGCTGGGGCTAAATCACCCAAATGCAAGCCATATTGCGTAAGCAGCTTTACATAACCAGCGTTAAACACGGCAAAGTCGGGCGGGGTGAATGGCTTGGGCGAGCGCAATTCAAGCCCACACACAGCTTGGGTGCTGCGGCCAACGCTTTGCAAATGTTGTTGCATGGCAACAAAACCATCAGCCACAGGCAACATGTGGCGAAAAGTGGCTCGCACAATTTGATAGCCGTCATCGGCAACAGTTCCAGACGAAAATGTGGCATGACCGGGGACAAATCGGTAATTGCCGGGAGAGAAATGATTTAACATAACAAAATAAAATTCAGAGTTGCTGTTTAAATGCCATTTGTTCAAATGCCGCAAAATGGCTTTTCATGCGTTCAGGGTCACGTTTTAGGCTTTGGCGTTCCATACGCGGCATAATATCGTTGTAGGCCGTTCGCAAATCGGCAAGGTTGATTAAGCCTGAATGAAGCAGAGACAACACATCTTGGTAATCGCCCTCGCGCCCGCGCTCAATTTTACTAAGTGAGGTGCTGAGTAAATCAAAATGAAAAGCTTCAATTTGCCCAAAACGCCCCACAAACTTAGCCCGCTCTTTCCATCCGGCTGGCAGCGGAATAAAATCGCCGGGTGAAGCCGTTTCGACATTAATTTGCAGGTCGTCTTTTAGCCGACGAATTACTTGTGCAAAAGCAGATTCATGATCATCAGCAATTTCATAGTGAATGTCAATATCGAGTGATTGATGTCGTAACCCTTCGTAAACAAGGGTGGTGCCACCGACTAAATACAAACGCACAGGATGGCGAAACTCAATACCGAGCTTGACTAAGAAATAGTGAATACGGAGACGATCGACAGGCGGGCGCATGTGAATATAAAAATTTACAAATAAGCGTGCTTATTGTAGCCAAATCTAATTTGTTGTCATGCGTTTTAAATATTGGGTGTCGAGCACCAAGTCGGCCACATCAATATGCACACAGGGTTGATTGAGCAATAGCTCAATGACTTGCTCGTAAGATGACCAATCATTGTAGGGGCTACGGTTGCAAAGCGCATATAGGCCATGTTCGCCATACATTTCATCTGCGGCTGGCAAGCTTAATTCTTTGGTAAAACGTTCTGGGATAAGCCCACGCGGGCCGAATTTTAACCGTAAACGGGTGCGCCACAATCGCTGTAAATACATGGCTGCCAGATATTGCTTAATGATTTCGGTTTTTAAATTTTCGGGAATGTCTTGCGCTTGAATAACGATAGAAGCTGCAAGCTCGGCTAGTTGTGGGCGCAATAAAAATAAGCCAGCTAATGAAAACCGCACGCGAACATCGTCTGAGGCGGCAAGCCCCAAGATTAAATCATCATCTGAGATTATCGGTTCATCACCTTCGGGGGTTGGCGCAAGATAACATAACCCGCGATCATGCAACGCGGCAACGAGATGATCGCGGTGATAAGGGGCGAAGATCGAAGGATCGGATAGTAGGGCCAATGGTTTAAGTTGCTTGATCGCTGAATTGTACATTCTCGCAAATTGAGGCTGTGAAGCAGCTTTTGCGATTTAAACCCTGTCAGCATCTTCTCAATAAGCAGAGATAATTTTCTAAAAGGGGTACCGCCTTCAATTATTCAGAAGGTAATAGTGAAGATATAAAAATTTATTTCTCTAAATAGCCTTAAACCAAATCACATATTTTGCGTTGCAAAGATTTTTTCGAGCGTTGAGGATGATATAACTTATTTTGTAAATGCGTGAAATGCTCTGACCTGGTTGCCATCGGATGCCGATATAAATCTTGTTGAACAGGTAAGATCAAATAATTACACTGGGCTAACTCGATGAATTTTTGCTTTATGACTGGCTGATCGGCAACGCCAAGTGCCTCAATTAACTTAGGACATACCAGATCAATATCGGGACGGCGCGTATTTGATTCAAACCTTGCAATCAACGTGTTGCTATAGCCAACCATAGCGCCGAGTTGCGCTTGCGTAAGCCGTGCTCGCCGACGCAATAACTTTAGCATATCACCAAATGTATTTATTATCGATAATACTGTATTATCCATAATAATATATTTCGAGCTTAAATAAAATAACCAATCACTAAAATATGAGTCAATATCTGACCTTGTCTAATATCCGAGGCTTGCGACAATCATTAGCGAGGCAGAGATTTTCCAACAATCACGACAACGATGCGCTCGCACGTTGCCATAATGATTTCGAGGCATCTACTTGTTTTAGCCACTCCCCAATTTGCTAAATACAACACGATGGATCCATAATGACCTGATTTAATTTCCCATTTAAGCCTTTGCCAATTTGCAAAAACGTGTCATTTGTGTTAAATTGCAAAACAACTGAATTCGTATTCGTCGCAGGTTTAGCAAGCGAAGCAAAAGGTGATTTAAGGCTAAATAACAAATTGCTTTGAGCTACCGACGGAGGTGTTTTTAGCTCAAATTTGGCGCTAAATGGGCTACCTACTGATGTAATTTGCTCTAAATCTTGTCGAACTCCACCAGTTGTCTGATCTGTTAGTGCTGTCCCTAATTGAATTTGGCTTGGGCTGCCTATTTGGCTTAAGCCAAATTGCACATTTGTGTGCGCCAATATGTTTGAAGATGACATTGAGGTTGTTTGTAACGCCTCTACCCCACTTTTAACCCAAAAATTATTTTGCAATAGCCAAGGGTTGAGGGGCATAACCCCAGTAGCCGACTGCCAATTTGACGTAAAACGGAAGGGGCAATTAAAGTAATTTTTGCCGTCAAATGATGCAATATTTCGGCTAACGCTATTGGTATTGTCATTTATAACGGTCACATCGCCAACATTTTTACAAACTTCTTTATAAAGGTAAATTTTGGCATTTACATCACCCGGCACACCGTCAACAATAGCCAAACACCCCCATACATCGTTACTTGTTGTCGATACTTTTTCAAAATTGGTTAGCCAAATCCACTTCAGTGTACCAACTGAAAATGGCGCGTAATCTGGGTCATTAAAATCGATTTCGCAACCAGACAACAAAGCAGGCTGATTGGTTTCAACTTTATAACGACCACCAATTTGCCCTACCTGCGCGGTTGTTTTCCAACGTGCATCAAATATTATTGGCTCAGATGCCTCTACATTATCAGCAGAACTTAATTGCACCGATTGCACCAAAGTTGCAGCCAAGATAAAAACGAGAAAAACGTATCGTATTAGTGCATATAAGTTATGATTCATCATTACTCCTAATAATTTTTTGAGCTTTGTTCTAAGACATGCCGCAATCAGAAGCGAGAAAGGCGTAATATTTCATCATTTCAAAAGCACAACAAACCCAAGTCCGTTTGTTTTATTTGCCTTTGTAGCCGACATCTCCCCACGCTAAATGTATGATAGTTTTATTTTGGGTAAAGTGAATACGCCGAACTCTACGATTTCTGAAAAAAACTCTATCGTTTTGAAAAATAGTTGCAAACATTCACAAATTTGATTAAGATGAAATTGGGTTAAACATGATAAAAAGCACAAAACCTCAATCGCATTTAAGCCATACTGAAATAAAAGATTTAGATACGCAATGGCTCACTCGACAAATTGAGTTGGCGCTAGAGCATTTTGATGAGCAAGTTTGGCTAGAGAAACACAGCGAGTTAGTTAGCCCATATTTCTTGGGGATGCAAGTGTTGCGTGATCGGAAATTGGCTGTAGGTGCAGATGGGCGTGGCCGGGCACTACAAGAGTTTTTGCGAAAAACGATTAACAAAGCATTTACAGACCAAAGCAATGGCAGTTTGGGTGAATTTGTGCAATTTATCTATCTAAATCGCCCCAATGGCCTAAAACAAATAGAGGCTGCCAAACAAATCGGTTGGGCAGAATCAACTTATGCAAAAAAACGCAAACTAGTCTTTCAAATTTTGACCGAAGCAATTCAAAAAGACTCGCGTGAAAAATTTCATCATGAATCAACCCATACCAACTATGACAATTTTGTCGGGCGCAGCCAAGCGCTACAACTGGCCTTAAGTGCTATTGATAAGCGTCAAATATTAGGGATTCAGGGCATGGGAGGGATCGGTAAAACCACTTTGGGGCATGTGATCGCCCAAAAATATAAGGCGCAATCGCCAATCCATCGACCCGTTTTTTGGTATACGTTTAGACCGGGCTTAAACGACACGCTACAAAGCCTCATGTTTAGTTTAGGGCTATTTTTACAAGAATTAGGTGAATCGGCCATATGGTTGCATTTTTGCCGTGCTTATAAGCGCCAATTTTCACCCGAACAACCCGACTATATGGAAATGGGGGCCAATTTAGCCATAGAAATGTTGCAATCTTCATTATCTAGGCTCGCCCAACGTAATATTGACCCCTTGTTTATTGTAGATGAAGTTGACATATTGCGGCCCAACAACAATATGCACGCCATTATTTCAACCTTTGTCGAAGGGTTAGGTGGCGAAAACATGGCCCTAAGCGTTATTTTGATTGGGCAACAGGTATTGCTACGTCACACCACATCGTTAAATCTCAAAGGGCTTGAGATGGCCGAACTTTCAAACCTATTACAGCGCCTCGATATTATTGCGCAACCCAACGACATACAACATTTATGGGAAATGACACATGGGCATCCATTAATGCTCCGGCTATTTGTCAATAGTATTCAGCGCAATCAAGCTTTACAACCCCAAATTGCCGCTTTAACAGAATCACCCTCGTTGGCGATGTTGTGGGGACGCATAAAACGTAATCTGAGCGATGAAGCAATCTCAACAACGATGTTATTAGCCGCATGTCAAGCGCCGGTGCCGATCACAAATGCACATTTCCCTGAACCAATTCGCAGTATTTTATTAGACAAAGACCTCGTTGTCATGTCGCCAGATGGGCGTATGTTATTGCTAAACCCAACTTTACGACAAATGTTATATCAGCAAATTCCGGCTACCGATCGCCCAGTTTTGCATTTACAAGCCGCAAATTTATATCAAGATGTCGGTGAATACACCACTGCGGCTTATCAATATTTATCGGCTGGGCGGCCCGATATGGCCATTCACCTACTATCGCACTATAAAAAGCAAGAAATCGCCAATGGACAAGCCAACACCTTATTAGCCTTGCTACAAACGATCACGCTCGATCATTTAAGTAATCCAATCGATCAACAGGCCTTGGCACTGTTGCGCAGCGAATTATTGCTTTTTAGTGGCGATCCACATTATGCGCTAACGACGCTAAACGCGGTTGATTACACTCCCCATTCGTTAGCGGCTGGCTATGCCCAACGCTTACGCGCCGACACCTTGGCCGTAATTGGCAAAGTTGACGATGCTTTAGCACAATACCGCATTGGGTTTGATGGGTTATTTGAACTGGCTGGCACCCAAATGATGCAAATCAGCCTGCGAAAAGGCGCTAACTATTGGCATCGATTACATGACCTAAGCCGCGCCGAAATTGAAACACGACGAGCGCGTTGCCAACTTGAAATTTTGGAAGGAAATATACGGGCTTATGCTGGCAATAACTTGCCAGCCATTACGCACTATCGCACAGCGATTGCTTATGCCGAAGAATTGGGCGACGAAGCCCTGCAAGCGGCGGCGCATCAAGAATTAGCGCATATTGCAGCCACCAATCTTGACACGCTTAACGCAATTGGGCATTATGAAACCTGCGATGTATTATTTGGCAACACTGGGCAACAGTTTTGCCAATGGGTGAATAAGGGTAATATGTCGTATGCTTATTTATGTGGACAACAATATGAAATGGCCTTGCCATTGGCTCAAGAGACCTATAAGTATATGAAAAATCATAACCATCATGGGTATGGGGCCTTTTTTCACGCCTTTAGCGCCGCTACTTTAGCCGAAATTCATTATTATCTTAATCAGGCTGATCTTGCAACATTTTTTGCAAATGAGGCCATTGGGCTTGAGGATGAATTTTATAGCCCAATGGCGCAATATGTTTTTGCCCGTATTCAAAGTGACAAAAAACAATTTGAAATAGCGGTTGAATATTGTCACCAAGCAATTGAAACGCTTAAAGACATTCAACATGCCGACGCATGGCGTGTATTGGCCCGTGCTTATGATGCATTGGGTGATATAAACCATTGCGCAATGCGCATTTTTGATGCAAAACGTGCATTTTCACAGGCCTTAACGATTTATCAACAATTAGGCAGCAAAAAAGAATGCGCCCGAATTCAGCAAAAGATCAACCAATTTTATGCGTTACCGCAATTGGCGGGCAGTTAATTTGCAGCGGGCAAAACCTCGCAGGCCTTAGCTAAAATCGCCTCAGCGCTCTAACGTCAAAGTTACCGGGCCATCATTTACCAACGCCACTTGCATATCGGCCCCAAATTGGCCGGTGGCAACCGTTAAACCCAACCCACTGAGCAATTGGGCAAAATGGGTGATGAGCGGCGCGGCAAGATCGGGCTTGGCGGCGGCAATAAAATCGGGGCGGCGGCCTTTGGCGCATTCGCCATAAAGCGTAAATTGCGATATTACCAATACTTGCCCCCCCACCTCTAACAATGAACGATCAAAGCCAGAACGCCCCTCAAGCGCTGGAAAGATGCGCAAACTGGCAATTTTGTTGGCCAGCCATTCGGCTTGGGCAGGCGTGTCGCTGTGTGTCACCCCAACCAATAACACCACGCCTTGCCCAATTTGACCGACGATAGTGCCATTGACCGTGACCAATGCCTGTAAAACACGCTGTAAGATGATTCGCATGGGGCATACTATACCTATCTAACCCAGTATGATTTTTACAAATTTACGCCCCTATTGTGTGAATGAGGGGCGGGTTGACCCCATTCCCAATGGTTTTCGGCTCACCTTGCCGCCTACCAGCGCGGCGGCTTATTCAAATGCCCAATTGGATGATTATCAAGTAGGCGGGCGTTTTGCTTTTCAACATGTCGCCCCGTGCCGCTTGGCATTACAAGCGCGGTTTTCGCGCCAAGCCATGACCGGCACCAGCGGTTTTGGTTTTTGGAACCACCCATTTGGGCAAAATGGTGAAGTATTGGCCCCGCCGTGTAATGTGTGGTTTTTTAATGCCTCGCGTGAATCGGACATGCGCACGGTGCGTGGGGTAGCGGGTTGGGGCTTTAAAGCGGCTATATTAGATAGTGCGGCTGCCATGCCCGGCTTGCAAAACCCGCGTTTTTTCAGTCTCATCAGCCGTGTGCTCAACCCTTTGTTGCGTTTGCCGATGTTTAGCCGCCCATTAATGGCATCGGCCCAAGCCATGGTGCGGGCCAACGAAATTGTGCTCGATAATGATTGGACGGCGTGGCATCAATTTGAAGTTGATTGGCAAATGGGTGACACGCGATTTCTAGTTGATGGGCGCGAGGTGTTGCGTTGTAATCGTGCGCCGCGTGGCCCGCTTGGGTTGGTCATTTGGCTCGATAACTATCGGGCGGTGGCGAGCAACGGCAATTATGAATTTGGCTATGTGGCTTGTAAGGAGGAACAATGGATAGAAGTGAAATTCGAGCAATAAAACGCGGGTTGCGGCGCAACATGCGGGCGAGCCGCGATGCGCTTTCGGCCCAACAAGTGACTGATGGCAGCACGCGGGTGTATGAAAAAGTATTGTCACTGCCAGAATATCAAGCTGCCAAAGTCATTCATACTTATTTAACCTTTGGCAATGAGCTTGATGTGCAGCCGATTATTCGGCACGCCCTCGCACAACAAAAACGGGTCGCTATTCCGCTATTTATCAAGGGTAGCCAAGAGACACCGTGTATCGAGATTACATCGCTCGACGAGGCTGATTTTTATGTGGGTGAATGGGGTTTGCGCGTGCCACGTGTCATTCAGCATGTATCAATCGCCGATATCGAATTGTTTTTGGTGCCTTTGTTGGCCTTCGCCCCAACAGGCGCGCCCCCAACGATACAGGCCACCTATGGCAAATCGGCACGGCTTGGCTATGGCATCGGCTATTACGATCGCTTGCTCAACACCCGCCGTCACCTTGCTGCCCCTGCCCCCACTGTCGTCGGCGTTGCCTTTAATCTGCAACTCGCGCCAACACTACCCGTCGAGCCTCACGATGAATGGCTCGATGGGGTTATCACGGAGCTTTGAGCTTTGAGTTTTAAGTCACGGCTCATGGCTCACGGCTCTATAGGCTCTAATACATAATCATGCCGCCGCTGATGTTGATGGCTTGACCGGTCATGTAACGCGAATCGGGGCCAGCCAAAAATGCCACGACATCGGCCACTTCTTCAGGGCGGCCCATCATGCCCATCGGAATGCGTGACATGCGCTCGGCGCGAATTTGGGCCGGCGCTTTATTTTGCAAACGCCCAAACTCATGATCAATCTGATCCATCATCGGTGTATCGATGACACCCGGGCACACGCAATTTACCCGCACCCCATGTGCCGCGCCAGTGTGGGCAAAGGTTTTGGTCATGGCGATGACGGCGGCTTTGGCGACGTTATACACCGGATGATTTTGGGTGCTGGCCATTTTGCCCGCAATCGAGGCGAGGTTGACAATGCGCCCACTGCCTTGTGCCAACATGTGTTTCATGGCGGCTTGGCACATAAACCACACCGATTTGGCGTTGATACTCATCATCAAATCCCAATGCGCCTCGGTCACCTCTAACGGGTCAGAGGTGCGCTGAATACCAGCATTATTGACCAGTACATCGAAGCGCCCTAACTCGCTTAGGGTGCGCTGAATGGCGTTTTGGCGCTCGCTTTCGCTGGTCACATCCATTGCTAACGCCAAGGCGCGGCGACCTAACCCGCGAATTTCAGCGGCGACGGCTTCGGCTTGGGCGGCTTGCACATCGGCTACCACAACATTAAAACCATCGGCGGCCAGCCGTAACGCAATAGCCCGCCCGATGCCGCGACCAGCGCCAGTGACAATTGCCGCTTGCCCAGCGACAGGGGGTTCGAATGGGTGAGAAAGCATGATTCGGTGGTTGATGACTCGTGACTCATGACTTGTGAGTCACGAGTCATGAGTCACGAGTTATTATCTATGCAATGCCATATAAATCACTATATTTTTCGCTGATATACGTCAAATAAGCGTCAGGGTTGAGCGGCTCGCCGGTGGCGCGAATGAGCAACTCGTTGGGCGAATAGGCTCGGGCATGACGATAAACATGCTCGGTCAGCCAAGCCAACAAAGGCGCGTAGTCGCCGCCGCTTAAGTTGCTATCTAACATTGGCAAGTCGCGCCGCGCCGCTGCCATCCATTGGCCCGACATCACATTGCCCACCGTATAAGTGCAAAATGAGCCGATGCTCGCCATCGACCAATGAATATCTTGCAACACGCCCAAAGTGTCGGTAGGTGGTACCACGCCGAGGTATTCTTGCATTTTGGCGCGCCAAATTTCGGGCAAATCAGCCACCTTGATGCTGCCATCGAGCAGACCGATTTCAATCTCGACCCGCAGCATAATGTGAAAGTTATAGGTCATTTCATCGGCTTCGACGCGAATGAAACTAGGACGCACCCGATTGACGGCGCGATAAAATTCACCGGCGGTCACATTCGCCAATTGATCTGGAAAGGTGCGTTGCAGGGTTGGAAAATGCAATTGCCAAAAGGTGCGGCTGCGGCCCACTTGGTTTTCCCACAGCCGCGATTGCGATTCGTGTGCGCCAAAACTGACCCCAGCCACCGCATAATTGCCCAAAAAGTCGGTAGTGAGGGCGGTGCGGGTCAATGCTGGGCTGGCTCCTTGCTCATACATAGCGTGGCCGGCCTCGTGCAGCACCCCAAACAAGGCCCCTGGCAAATAATTGCGCTGGTAGCGGGTGGTGATGCGCACATCATTGCGGGTAAATGACACCTCGAAGGGGTGGGCCGAAATGTCTAAGCGCCCACGATTGAGATCGTAGCCAAATTGTTTTGCCAAACCCAATGCAAATTCGCGTTGCTTGCCTTCATCATAATCGCCATATAAAAAATCGCTACGCGCCACATCCCCCTTGGCCACAATTTTTTGTAGCAATGGAATGAGCGTGGCCTTCATGATATTAAACAAATAACGCAAACGCTCAACATTCATCTCTGGCTCATAGCGCAACAGCAAGGCATCGTAAGGGTGATCGACATAGCCGATGGCCTCAGCCAATTGTTTTTGATAATCGAAGGCTTGCTGAAGGTAGGGTGCAAAACGTGCGAAGTCGTTGTGCTTTTTTGCATCGACCCACGCTTGCTCGGCGGTGGGGCGCAACCCTACAATTTGGCTCATCAAGGTGGCGGGCACGCGGCGGGCAATATCGTAGGCCCAGCGCGTGTTTTGCACCTCGCGGCGGCGATATGAATAATAATCGTTATCTTCGACTTCTGGCTCGACTGCATCTAACAAACGGGCGGTGGTGTCGCTGGCAAAACGCTCTTGAGCAATTTGAATGATGGTCGACAACTGATGCCCGCGGGTCTCGGCCCCGCCGTGCGGCATTTGGGTGTGCGAATCCCAATTCAAAATGTTAAACACGTTGAGCAAATCGTTGATTTGGGCGATATGGTCTCGAAAAGATTGATAGGCTGACATAAAAAGTAAAGTGACCTCCTAAAAATGGAGCCGGAGATGCAAAAAAGGCGAGAAAGCGAAAGTTGATTTTTCCTGAATGCCTGAGATAGTGATTTCGGCATTCATTTTGCCTAAATATGCTCTTTGATTTGATAAAACCACGTGATTTCAGCTGGCAAAAAAAGTGAAAATTGATTTAAGAAACACTTTCTTAGGCCGATGATCTAACAAGCTTGTCAACGCCCTTACACCTTCGCATGGCAATGACCACACCCAACCGACGGTTTATCGACCTCACACATCTTCTCGGTGCAAACCGCATACACCTTCACCGCCTGTTTTAGCCCGAAAAATGACTCGTCGACCGTCGCCTCGAGTGCTAAATTGGGGCAAGCATTGTTGCGCAAAATTTCGGGCACGGGGCAAGTATTGCACAGGCTAGGCTTCCAGCGCTTGCCACGCGGGTTGCGGTCAATGAGGCGACATTCTTGGCGGTCGTTGCCGCGAAAATAGTCTTGGTAATAATAGCGGCATTCTTTGCCAGCAGGGGTACGCATATTTTTATCAAGAGAAAGCTGCTTGTCTATGAACCCTCTCTAAAAAAGGCTCAGTTGGGTGTTTTCATCTGCTTCTTTATCGTTGGGGTCAGCTTGTTTGGGCGGCGGTGGCGCTGATGCAGTGACAACCGCCTTGGGCACTGGCGGTTTTTCCATCGTCCTTTGCACATTTGCAATCAATGGTTTTAAGTTGGCAAAATCTTGCTCAAGCGTGGCCCGCAACGCGGGTTGATGTAAGGCTGCGGCTGGATGATACATCGCCACCACCACGCGACCATTGACCTTGCGTGCCTGCCCGTGAATGACCGAAATACGCTCGTTGGGGAAAAATTTTGACATTGAAAACCGCCCTAAGGTGACGATTATTTTCGGGTTAATTAAGGCAATTTGACGCGCCAAATAGCCATTACACGCGCTCATTTCTTCCGGCAATGGGTCGCGATTTTGCGGTGGGCGACATTTCACCACATTCGTAATAAACACTTCTTCGCGTTTATAACCGGCCTTGCTCAATAATTCAGTTAAAAATTTGCCCGAAACCCCCACAAACGGCAAGCCATGTTTATCTTCATTCATGCCAGGTCCTTCACCAATCAACATTATTTCGGCAGTTGGCGGGCCATCACCCGGCACCGCGTTAATACGCCCGTTTGCAAGCTGGCACAGCTGGCATTTACGCACCTCGGCAGCCAAAGCAGTTAAACCACTTAAAACATCGCTCATAGTAAAGGCATTATAGGTCAGCCAAACCCACCTTGTTTTTGTCGAGATCACCAGCAATTTCAAACCTAAAGCCAACAATGTTTTTCGCCGATTGCACTATATCCCCGGGGATATAGTGCAATCGGCTATTGTTCAGGTTTTGCTGCAAGATAATAGACCTATGCACATTGTTTATAGCGATGCTCATTATGCTCATGCCCCGGCGCATGAATTTTTAGATGGCAAACTCATCCCGTATCAAGAATCGCCGCGCCGCGCCGAGATGGTGCTACAAGCGGCTCAAACCGCTGGGTTAGGCGATATCATCGCCCCGCGTGACTTTGGCCTAGACCCCATTCTGCAAATACACGATGCCGGTTATGTGACTTGGCTGCAACACATTTATGCCGATTGGGTTCACAGTGGCGGCACAGCCACCGGCGCAGTGGCCGACACCTTCGCCATGCGCGGGCTGCCCAATCGCCCCCAAAAAGCCCGCGCCGCCCTCGGCTATTACAGCCTCGATGCCACCACTGTGCATACAGCGGGCACATGGGCGGCAGCCTATCAATCGGCTCAGTGCGCCCTTACGGCGGCTCAGCTTGTGGTGAATGGGGCCAGCAGTGCGTTTGCGTTGTGCCGCCCACCCGGGCATCATGCCCATGCCGATTTATGCGGCGGGTATTGTTTGCTCAACAATGCCGCCATTGTGGCACATTGGCTCACACAAAATGGCAACCTACCAAACGCCAAAGTAGCCATTTTAGATGTCGATTTTCATCATGGCAATGGCACCCAAGCCATTTTTTATGCGCGTAGCGATGTGTTTTTTATCTCGCTACACGCCGATCCCGAGCGCCAATACCCTTATTTTGCGGGGGCGGCTACCGAACGGGGCAGCGGGGCTGGTCTGGGCTATACGCTCAATTACCCATTGCCAGCCGGTATCGATGACGCAAATTACCTCGCGGTGCTAAAACAAGCCTGTGCCCAAATCAATCAATTTGCCCCCAGCTATTTGGTGGTATCGCTCGGTGTCGATACGTTTGGCGGCGACCCATTGGGTGATTTTGCGCTTACACCGGCAGCTTTCGCTCAAATTGGGGGTGTAATTGCCACCCTAAACCTGCCAACCGTCTTTATAATGGAGGGCGGCTATGCCATTGAGCAATTAGGGCAAAATGTTATAAACACACTGAGAGGAAAGGATGAAAGATGAAGGGTGAAGGATGAAGAATAAAAGATGAAGGACGAAAGATGAATAAATCATCCTTCCTCCTTTATCCTTTATCCTTTCCCTTTCCTCCTTTATCCTTCATCCTTCAATAAAGATATGAGTCAAGCAGATTTAAAGGGAAAGTGGGCGCTGATTTTGGGCGCATCGTCGGGCTTTGGCGCGGCAACAGCACGCGAGCTAGCCAAAAATGGGGTAAACATCATCGGTTTGCATTTAGATCGTGGCGCTGCGCTCGAGGGTGCTAAGGCTTTGGCGGCTGAATTGGCGGCTGAACATGGCGTAAAAACCCATTTCATCAATATGAATATCGCCAGCGCTGAAAAACGCGCCGATGCCATTGCCAAAGCCAAAGAGATGCTGGGTGAGCAAAAGATTCACATGCTCATGCATTCAGTGGCCTTTGGCTCGTTGTTGCCATTTGTAACCGAAGACATGAGTAACACGCTGACCCAACCCCAAGTCGAAATGACCTTGGATGTCATGGCAAACAGCTTGGTCTATTGGACACAAGACCTGTGGCGCGCCAAATTGTTGGGGCGTGGCAGCCGCATTTTTAGCATGACCAGCTCTGGTAGTGTGCAAATGCTCGAAAGCTATGGCGCGGTCTCAGCCGCCAAATGCACACTCGAATCACATACCCGCCAACTGGCGCTTGAATTGGCCCCACACGGGGTATTGGTCAATTGCATTATGGCCGGTGTCACCAACACCGCCGCCATGCGCAAGATCCCGGGCAGCGATAAAATTTTGGAATTGGCAAGCGAACGCAACCCGGCCAAACGCTTAACCACACCCCATGATATCGCTGTCACCATCCGCGCTTTGTGTGACCCCGAAATTCAATGGATTAGCGGACAAGTCATCGTGGTTGATGGTGGCGAGTTGATTACTGGCAGATAAAGATATACAAAACAGAGGAAATGCCAATTTCACGATCTCTGGTCAAGCATAGCTTGACCAGAGATCGTGAAATTGGCGAAAACCAGTTTGCCGCAAATGATTACAATGCCGCAAACTGCTCTACCGCATAATCATCTACGCGCACCCCTAGCCCATCGGCGACACGGTTAACATAGGCAAAATAAGCCGTCACTTGGTTGATGTCGAGAATATCGCGGTCATTCAATTGTTGGGCGCGTAAGGCAACAAGATCAACCTCGCGCACCGCCCCCGGCGTTTTGGTCAGCTTTACGGCATAATCGAGCATAGCGCGTTGTCGCGGGGTAATCTCGGCTTGGGTGTAATCATCGATTAAGACGCGTGCCAATTGTGGTTTTTTGGTAAGGCGGACCAGACCGGCCGCATGATGCTTTACTCAATATTCGCATTGATTGATCGCTGAAACCACCACGCCAATCATTTCGCGTTCGGGCCGCGTGATGGCCGAGCGCCCATACATCACGGTGCGATACAAATCAACATGCGCCCGTAATGTTTCAGGGTGCAAGCTATGCACCTTCAGAATGTTATCGACAAGGTGATGTTCCTTGTCCCATTCTTTTTCATATAGTTCGCGCAACAGCCCTTCGGCTTTGTCTTCGGCGATCACTTCAATCCACGCAGGGCGGTTTGTTTGGCTTGTCATAAAAAAATAAAGGCGAAGCATAAAGCTTCGCCTTTATTGTATCAAGTGCTTGATTAGCTTGA
Source organism: Thermoflexus hugenholtzii JAD2 (assembly GCA_945877855.1). Lineage (GTDB taxonomy): Bacteria > Chloroflexota > Anaerolineae > J036 > Brachytrichaceae > AQU-03. The sequence continues at coordinate 24,406 of CAMDWA010000005.1, forward strand.
GGGTTTAACAAAAATCATTTTAGGCACGGCTAAATTTCTAAAACTACCTCAACCAATTACATCGTTTATGCGCGATTTGAGTATTGAATAATCGAAAACGTTGCGCCTTGAGGATCAGCTAACACAGCTACGCGACCAAATGGTGTATCGAAGGCCGGCACACGCAGTGTGCCACCCAACGCCACCGCTTGTTCAATCGACTCATTGGTGTTTTTTACCGCAAAATACACCATCCAATGGGGTGGAATGCCGTCCCAATTCGCATCCATTTGCAAGACACCGGCAACGGTTTTGCTGCCAATGTTGAGCATGTAATATTCCATCGTGGGCATGAGTTGCGATGTTTGACCATGTAACCCACAATAAAAATCGCGGGCCTTGGCAGCTTCGCGGCTATTCACCTCGTGCCATGTCATCGCGCCGGGTTCATCTGTTACGACTGCGCCAATATGCTGATTCGATTCCCACAAGCCAAACACAGCGCCAGTGGGGTCAACACAAACCGTCATGCGCCCAAATTCACCAATGGTCATGGTTGGAACCATCACTTGACCACCTGCAGCAATTACTTTCGCAGAATCGACTTCAGAGTCATTGGTGGCAAGGTAAACCGTCCAAGCAGACGGTATATTGGGATCATCCGACATCATCGGGCCAATACCAGCAACAACGTTGTCATTTAACAGCGCATTCGCGTAATAACCAAATTCTGGCCCGCTAATGAGATACGTCCAACCAAACAAATTGCCATAAAACTTACGAGCGGCTTCGGGGTCAGAGGTCATTAAATCTGCCCAAGTAGGGGTGCCGGGGGTTTTCTTTTGAGTATGTATTGACATAGGTATATTACAGAACAAACGTTCTTTTTTGTCAAGTAAAAAGGGCAGATAATTATGGATATAAGCCGTAAGCCGTGAGATTTACTCATTCACTTAATATTGCCTTTATGACCCAACCCAACAGTACCCAACGTGTCGAGCAAGCGTTAGAACGCGCAGCCGCAGCCGCCGACCTTAATTTATTTGCATATCTTGATGCTGAAAATGCATTGGCGCAAGCGGCACAATTAGACCGCGAAACCGCGCAAGGGCAATGGCGCGGGCCATTGCATGGCTTGCCGGTGACGATTAAAGATTTATTTAATGTGGCAGGTATGCCAACACGAGCTGGCGCAAAAGCCAAAATGCCCCCCCTGCAACCCGCCGAAGCCATTGCTGTGGCACGGTTGCGAGCCGCTGGGGCGGTCATTTTGGGCAAAACTAATATGGTTGAAATTGCGTTGGGCATAACGGGTGAAAACCCTTGGACGGGTGATGTAAAAAACCCGCTCGACCCGACTCGTCAAACTGGCGGCTCATCGTCGGGGTCGGCGGCGGCAGTGGCGGCTGGGGTTGGTACATTGTCACTCGGCACCGACACGGCTGGCTCAATTCGCATTCCATCGGCTTTATGTGGGGTGGTAGGCTTTAAGCCAACGTTTGGGCTGGTGCCGTTAGATGGGGCATTGCCGTTGTGTTGGAGTTGCGACCACGCTGGCCCCATCACCCGCACCGTAAACGAAGCCGCCACGATGTTTGAGGTGTTGGCAAAACAAACCCCCAAACTTACCAAGCTAAATGGGGCAAATCTGCGTTTTGGCGTGCCTTATCGCTATTTAGAGGGGGCACTAAGTGACGAGGTGCGGCAAGTATGGGAACAATTTTTGCGGACATTAAGCGCTGGCGGGGCAACGTTGGTCGCGATGGATATGGATGATATTTTCAAACGCACTATCGATGTCTTTGTACCGCTGCGGGCCGAGTCATCCATCACCCACCGCCACGCGCTGGCGAGTGAACCTGAGCATTTTTCACCCTTTGTGCGCAGCGAATTAGAACGCGGTATGAAGGTGACGGCGGTTGATTATTTGGATGCGCTGGCCTTGCAAAACCAATTGCGCAGCGAAGCCGATTTGGCGTTGCGCGATGTAGACGCACTCATATTGCCCGCCACGCCGACCATTGCCCAACCTCGCGGCAGCACCGAGATTATGCTTGAATCGGGGCGCACAACCTTACGCGCTGGGTTTATGCATTTGGCGCGACCCTTTAGTTTGTTGGGCTTGCCTACGCTATCTATGCCTTTTGCAAAAATTGGCGCGTTGCCAGCCGGTTTGCAAATTGTTACGCCCACTGGCACAGATTGGCACACTTTATCTATTGGGCAAAGGCTGGAGGAAATTGAAAATTGAAAATTTAGAATGGAAAATTGAAAATTGCTTTTTTCAATTTTCCATTCTAAATTTTCAATTTTCAATTTGCGCGGCAACGCGCAACGCGCCCATTGTGACGCCGGCGGTGCTTTGTCCGGGGAAGATGCTGTCGCCGACCAGCCACGCATTGCGAAAACCAGTATGTGGGCCACGTGCGCGAAAGATGCTGGTGAAGGGAAAGCCGCCAACCCCGCCACGATGACGGCGGGTATAAAACTTGAAGGTGACAGGCGTGCCCGGTAATTGCAGCCGAATCCGTTGGTGCAAACCCGGCAGCGCCCGCTCGGCTAAATTGAGCATTTGCTCGCTATATTGGGCGACCCGCGCCTCATACTCGGCTTGCCCGCCCGGCTTGTTGCGCAATGCCCACCAATTGGCGCTGCGAGTGTGGGTGCTGATGGTGAGAGCACGATGGCCTAACGGGGCGCGAGTGGTGTCATTGGGCATTGAGAATGACATAAAAATCGAGTTGCCTTCACCCAATGCTTTGCCATATTCGCCGATCACTTGATGATGATCAACAGGTAGCGATGGCAAATGTTGGCTCGGTGCTTGGTCGGCAATACCCAAATATAAGGTAAACGCGCCCCATTCATCGGGGCGCGTTTGGGTTTCGCGTATCAGGTTGGCTGGGGCCGCGTCGCCCAATAACCGCGCCAAATCCCACGGAGTGAGGTTGGCAATGCAATAATCACATTCAAAGCGTGCACCTTTATTGGTATGCACCGCCACAATTCGCCCATTTTGGGTCTCAAAACGGGTGGCCTCGTGGCGATAGTGAATTTGACCGCCAAATTTTTTGAGCGCCTCGACCAATTGCACGGCAATAGTGCCGATGCCGCCTTCGACATGATTAACCCCTTTGCGTGGCAAATCGTAGGCGGCAGCCCCAAATAAAGCGCTGGCATTGTCGGCGGTGGTTTGGGCGCTAATGAGCAATTGGGCATTTAAAAATGTCAGCGCTGCCCCATCATTCAAACCGCTACGCCGCGCCCATGCCCCAGCCGTTTCAAATAAATGAGGCAATGCCTTAAGCGTCGATGGTCGCAGCGCTCGCGTCGTTTGTAGCAACTCACCGATATTGGCAGGCGGCCACGCCGGTTGACGCACTGCAAATGCCCAAACGGCATCGCTCACGGTTTCCATATTGCGAAAAAAAGCCAAGGCTGATGCTTGGTTTGGAAATGCGCGGGCAATTTCATCATGCCATGCGTCTTGCTGGCCAAAACGGGTCACGATACGATCGGGCAAATGCACTTGCCACGCCGGTTCAGCGGGGTGGGTTTTCCATTCGATGCCCAAGACCTTGCCCACCATATCGTGCGGCCCGCCTGTATGAAACCCGCCAGCCAACGTTGCACCAGCATCGAAGCGATATTTTTGATGATAAAACGTGCCAGCGCACCCGCCCGGGTAAATGTGAGCCTCAAGCACAGTCACATCGTGGCCTTTTTTTGCCAACAAGGCTGCCGCCGTTGCACCACCCACGCCCGCACCCACCACCACTATTTTTGCCATTGGGTCGATTGTATAGAGTTTGTATAAGGATAGAATAAGTTGAAGATTAAAGATGCTATGCGAATACAATAAAGCCCCATGAAACTAAAAGCAACCCACCATGTCGCCATTTTTACGCAAAATTTTGCAGTCATGGAGGCGTTTTATACGCAAACCCTCGGCTTTAACGTAACGAAACGTTGGGATGAGAAAAACATCATCTTTATCAACATTGGCAGCACCACCATCGAGTTGATTGGGCGTGACACTGCGCCTGTGGCTGGCACGCCGCCCGGGGCCATTAACCATATCGCCATGCATGTCGATAGCCTCGATGATTGCTATCAAGAATTGCTTGACAAAGGCGTGAAGATTAAAAGCGCCCCCGCCAATTTTATGGATGTGCGGATTTGCTTTTTCTTTGACCCAGATGGCAATTCGCTAGAATTAGTGCAAGACCCAGCGTAAATTAGCGCGTGGTCGGGTCTAACACATCGCGCAGGCCATCGCCCAGCAAATTGAAACCCAGCACGGCTAAGCCGATAGCAAGGCCCGGAAACACCGACGGCCAAGGGTTATTTTGCATAAAGCCGTAGGCCGCGCTTAAAATATTGCCCCACGATGGGCTAGGCTCTTGTACGCCCAGACCAAGATAGCTGAGGGCGGCTTCGGTCAAAATGGCAGCGGCAACTGTAAGTGATGTTTGCACGATGAGCGGCGCAAGAATGTTGGGCAAAATGTGGCGCAATGTCACCCGCAATGGCGAAACGCCCAAACTGCGCGAGGCTTCGACATATAACAGCCCTTTGGCCGCTAAGGTAGAGCCGCGAGTAAGACGGGCAAACACTGGCAAATTAACGATGCCGATCGCCAAAATCACATTGCTTAACCCAGCGCCAAACACGGCCAAAATAGCGATGGCCAATAAGACAGCAGGGAAGGCAAATAACACATCCATCACACCCATCACAATTGTGTCGGGCCAACCGCCCAGATAACCCGCCAATAACCCCAACAAAACACCAATCACCAACGAAATCGCCACCGACATAATCCCCACTTGCAGCGATGCCATTGCCCCATGCAAAATGCGGCTAAAAATATCGCGCCCAAAATTATCTGTCCCCATCAAAAATTCGCCACTGGGAAAAGCATAGCGTTTTGAAATTTGCTGACGGGTTGCGGCATATGGGGCCAAGGCTGGCCCGATAAAAGCCGCCAAAACAAAAAACAAAATGAGCAAGAAGCCAGCAATCAATTGGGGGCTGCGCACAGCGCGGTAACGAAAACGTAAGAGTTCGGGTGACATAAAATTGCACGATGCCTCAAAAAATTTGACTTTTTTTTTAATCTATGAGAAAATTATAGGTCATTATGCAAGGATATCGACCTGAAAACCCTTTAATTGTGCAAGGTGACAAAAGTATTTTACTTGAAGTCGATAACCCCCAATATGCAGATGCGCGTGATGCTTTGGCGCGGTTTGCCGAGCTAGAAAAAAGCCCAGAATATGTGCATACCTATCGGCTAACGCCACTGTCGCTTTGGAACGCAGCCGCGGCTGGCCTAACGGCTCAAGCCATTCTTGAGGGGTTAAATAAATTTAGCAAATACCCCTTGCCCGACAATGTGCGCATCGACATTGCCGATGCGATTGGGCGTTATGGACGCATTAAGATCGTGGTGGAAGATGGGCGAATGTTGCTGATTTCAGATGACGCGAGTTTGATGGAGGAAATTTCGCGCCACAAGCTATTTCAACCGCTCATGAAGGCCAAATTAGGCCGCACCACCTTTGAAATTGACCCTGGCCAACGTGGGCATGTAAAACGGGTTTTGATGCAAATTGGCTACCCGGCAGAAGATTTGGCCGGTTATACCGAAGGCGAACATTTCCCATTTGAATTGCGCGGCTTGGGGGCGCATACGGGTGCACCATTTGATTTGCGCAATTATCAGTCTGAAGCGGCAGATGTGTATTGGGCAGGTGGCAGCGCAGCAGGTGGCAGCGGGGTAATTGTGTTGCCGTGTGGCGCAGGTAAAACCATTGTTGGCATCGCTGCAATGGCGCGGGCGCAATGTGCAACCCTCATTCTCAGCCCAAATACGGTAGCAGTGCGGCAATGGATTCGTGAAATCCTCGACAAAACCACCATTACTGAAGACCAAATTGGCGAATATACCGGTCTCAAAAAAGAAATACGCCCGATTACGGTGACAACTTATCAGGTATTGATTTACCACACCTTAAAACGCAAGGCCAAAGCTGGTGACAACGCGCTAGTGCCGGTTAATGGCAACGGCGCGAACGGCAAAGCCGATGACATCGACGGCTCTGATGATATTGATATGGCAGAGGTGTTGGCTGCGATGGCTCAGCCAGCGTCATCACGCAGCAAACCCGAAGCCGATTGGGTAACGCCTAGCGGTCGCAAAGGCAAAACGCCTAAGAAATTGCCCAATTTGAGCGAATACCCACATATGGAGTTATTCACTTCGTTAAATTGGGGGTTGATTATTTATGACGAAGTGCATTTGTTGCCTGCACCAGTCTTCCGCATGACTGCCGAGATTCAGTCACGGCGACGGCTGGGGTTAACAGCCACTTTGGTGCGCGAAGATGGGGCCGAAAGCGATGTGTTTTCATTGGTGGGGCCAAAGAAATATGATGTGCCTTGGAAGGACTTGGAACGCCAAGGTTGGATCGCTACCGCTGAATGTCATGAAATTCGGGTGGCACTGGATGACGATGATCGGATGGAATATGCGGTGACCAGCCAAGAAAAGAAGTATCGATTTGCGGCCACCTCCCAGAAAAAATTGCCGATGATTTCAATGCTGATGCACAAACACCGTGACGATGAAGTCATTGTGATTGGGCAGTTTATCGACCAATTGCAGGCCATTGCTGCGCGTATCGGTGCGCCTTTAATTATGGGAGAGACCCCTGTGCGTGAGCGCGAAAAACTATTTCAACAATTTCGCACGGGCGAAATTACAAAATTGGTATTATCACGGGTCGGCAATTTTTCAATCGACCTGCCTGATGCCAATGTGTTAATTCAGGTCAGCGGCATGTTTGGCTCGCGACAAGAAGAAGCACAACGATTGGGGCGGGTGTTGCGGCCCAAGGCCAATGGCTTGTTGGCTCATTTTTACAGTATCGTTACCCGTGACACGCTCGATCAAGAATTTGCCTCAAAGCGCCAAATGTTTTTGACTGAGCAGGGTTATCACTACGACATTATGTATGAAGATGAGGTCGCGGCATATCAGCCAGCCATCATCGCCCAAGATGCCACGCCCATTCGACGGACAACCAGTGGATTGCTTCATTCGTAAATGAGTATCTTCTCAATAATGAGTGATAAAACAGATTTTTGCCAAAAATACTATCTCTCTAGCCACAACAAGGGCTGGGGAGATGATGGTTTAGGTGTTACATCTTTATTAAATTGCCCATATTTATTCAGAAGACCCTTCTAAACAATCAATGCCAAGAAAAAATCGAAACCCCTTTGCGTCAGATGATGACGATGAGGATATCAATTTAATAGCAAATAACAATTTTAAAGCTTTTGTAAACATGATTAAAAAGCTCGGCATTGCGCCAGACAATGTCGCAGATATTTTCGATGTCGAAGCAAATCCTAAAGGCTCAATAGAAAAAGCTGAGGCAAATTCGGTCGAGATGACTCGCGAAGCACTGCTGGCTGCTTCAGCAAAATTTTTAACAGAGAATTCAACCAAAGAAGGCGACAATATAAACGACCAAACAAAAAACGATTTGCCCCAACACTGGAAACATGCGAGCAGTTTTCGGATTAGCCCGATTGAGCTTACCAACGCACTTTTGCAATTTACCACCAACCAATTGCGCGAAATGGCAAAATTGTTGGAGATGAAAGTAAAAGGCACCCAAAAAGGCATCATTGTCGAAGGGGTGAAGGCAGGGCTAATTGATTATGTCGCTAAAATTAAAGATGACCCCAACAGCTTTTTACAAGGTTTGTCGCCAGAACAAGCCGACTTTACACGCAAACTATTTACGGCTTATGATGTTGAAGGATTAATCCCGCGTAATATCAGCAAACAGTTTTTATCTCCCCCCAACGCAACATTGCTCGAAAGTGATGCCAGCAAACGGATTGCAGCCTTGTTTGCGGCCCTAAACGAGCGCGGGCTTCTTTTTCAACATTACGCGCCCAGTCCAGAATTACGATATCGGGATGTATATTACCAATGGTTGCCAATGGCGGAGGTGGCACATTATGTGCCGGTGCTACGTTGGCCCGAAAGTGTTTTTACCCCCAAACGCGATGCCGAAAAATTAAAACCGGCGGCATCGACACGGGCTAATTTTTTAGATGCATTTGAAGCCTTTTTAGAAGCTGTGCATACCAGCGGTGCAGAATGGCGGCAATATATGGCCCCACACGCCAAAGCCGCGCAGATTGCGTGGCTGACTGAATGGGAATACAACGCCGATGAAGCCGAAATTGTCTTAAACTCACGCCGAGGTTGGTCGCCCGACGGCACAACCGGCATCTCAATATGCCTTGTCCCGCACCTAACCATCTCATCGGCCCAAGCGCTAGAAAGCCAAACTGGGCTAACGGTTGAACAAATCAACCTATTTTTTTCATTAGCCGCCGCCTTACAACTTATCGAAAGACCTAAAAACGTGCAAGAGCGTTTAATCAGCCCAATTCGGCTTTTCTTAGATACGAATACCTATGAAACATGGTTAACTTATTCAGCCGAAGAGCGTTTGCGGCGGGTATGGCTGGCTTGGACCGAACAAACAGTTTATGCCACTGAAGTAATGCATGCCATTGGCAAAATAGAAACAGCCCTCAACTTTAAGGTGATGCGTGCCATTGGTGCGCATGATTTTAATATATACGACTTAGGGTCCGAATGGTGTGGATTACGGCGGTTTGTGGTGCGTGCCTTGCGCGGGCTACCCAGCCAAACATGGGTCAACTGGCCCGATTTTCGCAAAATGTTATTTGGGCTGCACCCTAATGCCGCACACGCAACCTATAGCGATGATGATTGGTGGTTTGCAACCACCGTGAGCAACTCGCGGCTAAACCAAATGAAGTATGAAGAATGGCAAAAAGCAACTGGCGCCATTATTCAGCTTATTTTGGCTGAATCGTTGCAATGGTTAGGCGCGATAGAGTGCGATTTTGGATCAAACAAGCCCAAGGCGGCACTCAATCTACACGCCTTTCGTATTACCCCCCTAGGCGAATGGCTGTTCAGCTGTTTAGCAAATGATCACAAGCACGTATTGCCTGATATTGCTAAACCCCAACCCCGTAAACACGCGCCAATAAAATGGTTAGATGATTTAAGCTGGTGTGTGCCGCCAGCCCCAGACCGAGCAGCGCTTGTCACATTCTCGCGGCTTGTTGGCGATGCCGAAGGTGCACCCTCCACTTACATCTTAAGTTCGGGCAGTATTGAGCGTGCCTTACGCCAAGGCGTTACGACCAATGAGTTTTGTGCCCACTTTGAAGCTTTGGGGGTTAAGGTGCCAGAAGCGGCAAGGAAAAGATTCAATCAAGTTGCTGAGCATTTTGGTCGTGTGCGTATTTATGAAGATGTTACCGTTTTGCAATTGGCTGATGATATTGCCTTGCGAGAATTATTAGCCAGCACCTCGTTAGCAAAGTTCATCATCTATCAAATTTCACCTCGCGCTGTCGTAATCGATCAAGCTGGGGTTGAGGCCTTGACAGCAGAGATGGTGACGCAAGGGCATACGCCAAAAGTGATTGAGTAACTATATTGCTAAAAGAGAAAGTGAGCAGCAACAAAAATTAAACAAATGAATTGGAATGATATTCTCCGCCTTTATTCTGATGAGGTTATTTTTTCGATGTGCACTACGCATAATATAGCCGGTTTTGAACGTGGTGTATCGACCAATAGCCGCACCCGTGCTATAGACCTGTTGCGCAAACAATTAGGCAAACCCGAGGTAGTGCGCACCGCCTTACAACAAATGGGGGTGGTTGAAGCGTTTGCGATCAAAAAACTAATCAGTAGCGGCGGTATGCTTAAGACCAACGAGTTACGCGCCGCCATTCAAGAGGCCGGGATTCCCCTCAAGGTATCGCCTTCAGATATCTCACTCATTACCCCCGACTATGCCGGAGTACCGCGCTTCGAAGATGCGATTGCTCGGGCAACGGCTTTTGGGCTTATTTTCTCGCGCGAAACAACTGAGGGGCAAAAAGAATTACGTTGGATACCCGGGCGGACTTTGTTTGTGCCAGACCCAGTGCGCCATGTTTTATTGATGACACGTGACCTGCGTGAAACCCTTGAAACGATGAGCCAAAAAATGCTTAATATCCCTAGTCAGCAAGTTGAGCCTAGCCGTATTATGCATGGGGCAGCAAGCGATTTTCAACGTGATCTCAGCCGATATTGGCGGCATGTGCGCAAAATAGGCAGACTGAGTGTTACAACGCAAGGCTGGATATATAAAAATGCTTTTAAGCAAGTATTAGCTGCACTCAATAGCCCGCCCGATGCGCCAGTTGAAGAGGCGAGCAATTGGCGGTTATGGTTTATACGCCGTTTGTTAATGCGAATGGGTGATATTGTTCCAGCCGACCGCTATATAAATGATTTGGGCACCAGCACAAAACCTAAATTACCCCAATTAACAATGGCGGATCGGATTCGACAATGCTTTGAGTTATGGCGCGATGAAAAAGTGTGGAGCGAGTTTGTAGAGTTGATAAATGCCGCCCCTGAACAAGAGAGTATGCTAAATACATCGCCAGAATTAAACAAGGCGCGTGCTACCTTATTACGGGCAATTGCTCGATTATCAACCAGCCAGCCCACCCGCTGGGTAAGCATCGAAGAATTGTGCACATCAATCAAACGCACCGATTACGATTGGCTTTTCCCGCGTAATTATCGTGGGCGAAATTTAAAAAAGGGGAGTTCACTCTACCAAAGCCCTTATTATTACGAAAACAACCCCTACCGCATCAGTTTTCAAAATGTGCCAAATGAAGAAAAAGGTTGGGAGATGGTCGAAGTAGGGATGATCGCTTTAACGCTCTGTGACCCTTTGCATTGGCTAGGACTAGTTGATTTGGGTTATGAGCCAAAACAAGCCGGACAACCTGATATGCCATTAGCCTATCGCTTAACAGATGTGGGGGCATGGTTGCTAGGAATTGCACCTCAGCCCGTTTTTGTCGAAAGCGGTGGGCGTGTCATTACCCAACCTAATTTCACCATTTTGGCGATGGAGCCAATCCCCGATGCGGTTATTTTAGAATTAGACCTGTTTGCCGATGCCAAAGGCGGTGATCGCGTATTAAATTATGAGCTTAATCGACAATCGGTTTATCGCGCCCAAACAAAAGGCAAAACCGTTAACGACATCATTCAATTTCTTGAGCAACATCAAGGTGGGCCAATTGCCAATAATGTGCGCCGCACGCTCGAAGAATGGGAAACGCAACATCGCCGCATCGTTTTCCATCAAAATGCGCGGTTGATACAATTTGCAGACACAACTGCTAAAGAAGCGACCCAAAATACGATTGAAGCGAGCCTTAAGGATGCACAAGATGCGCCTGCGATTGTCTCACTTAGCCTCGATTTTATTTTAACGAAAGGCAAAGCGCCGACCCAAACCCTCGTTACGCGCTTGTCAGAATCTGGGTGGATTCCCTTCACCAGCACCAGCACAAACACCGATACGGCTGGCAGTATTCGCTTGGAAGAAAATGGTGAATTTGAATTTAGACAACCAACCCCTAGCATTTATACGCTGGCCTTAACAGACCAATTCGCAACCCGCACAAAACAAGGTGGAAAAATCACGCCAGATGGGGTGCGAGCAGCGATGAGCAAAGGGGTTAAGTTGGATGATTTGTTGACGCAGTTAAAAAACTTGCATGATGGGGCGCTAACCGCTAAACTTGAAACCAATATTCGTAGCTGGGCAGGGTTTTATGGCAAAGCAAGCCTAAAAACAGTATGCTTGCTCGAACTTTCTAACCGCGAAGTTTTAGACAACTTGTTAAAAGATCGCATCTTGGGCAAATATTTGCAGCCTATCGAAGGCAGCAGCAAGCCAATGGCCTTGGTCGATACAGCTTATGTCGCACAGGTAGAGGCGGTGTTGCGCGAACGTGGTGTTGAACTGTAGTTAAGGTGTCATATAAAAGTCAAATTTACAAAGCTAATATCGGCTACAATTTAATTTATGGCAAAAGCACTCTTCGAGGGATTGGTTAGAGATGACAATGAACGCGCCGTGCCGGTGGTCTATGTTGGGGCTGAACCAACTTATGTTGTGACCGAAGATGGGATGCGTTATCACATCGACGCACGCAAAGTAGATGAACAAGTGATGGAGATCTTTAATGAAAACATCAAAGGGCATCAGCCAGAATTAGCCGATGCTGTTATGAAGTTTATGGGCAGCAAAGACCTATTCACAAAAGTATCGGTCGATAAAAATTTGCGCGATTTTGACAAAAATTTGCCGCAGCTTTATGAGCAAGGCATCCCCGCCGAGGCCCGTCAATATTTGGGCATGATGGGGTTTCGCGTCATTATTAATCGGCATGGTGATTTGGTAAAGCTAGATATGCCGGGTGCAGTTGCCGATGATGAATAATGTCAAAATGAAGCGGTAAAGATTTCGCCGAAAAGATAACCCCTCCATTCTGAACAAGATGGAGGGGTTATCTTTTCGGTATTACATTTAGGTTACGGTTTTTTTGTTGCTGTTGGGGTTGGGGTTGCTGTCACAGTTGAGGTAGCCGTCACGCTGTTAGGATCAAAAACATTATTCAAGATCACAGACATAAACACTGGCCCGGCTGTGGGGGTGGGGGTTGCAATGGGTGTTGGTGTGGCGGTTGGGGTAGCGGTCACTGAGGGCACGCCCAAAGCATCACATATACCTTTGTGAAACAAAGTTGCCATTGTGGCATATTCTGATTCACTAGGCAAAAAGTTATCTTCAGAATTAGAGGTCGTCAATACAGCAGCGACATCGACCAAATAAATTTTGCGGCCTTTGGCAGCTTGTTGGCTGACTACGTTTTTGGTGACTTGGTTATAAGCCAAACGGGTTTGTTGAATTGGTGTTCTCGCATCTCTAATAGGTGGCATCGTTGCCATCAACATAATCGGGTTATTCAATCGAGACATTGTGCCATCAACCAATAAATTCATTACAGATGTCAAGTTCGATTCTGTTTGTTCAATCGAGTGTGTAAGAGCATCAATAACACCGGCACTAAACAATACAATATTTGGGCGTTTGTATTGATCTTCAAAAAATTGCATGTTAAAAACGGCTTCGCTTGTCAGATACCCTAACGATTTACCATACCAGCCATAATGATCTACATCTTTTGGCCCCTCAAACCCTTTTTTCTTCTTTGAGCCAACAAAGTCAAACTTAAAGCCATCGGCGGTTAAACTTTGCTCTAAATAACCACGATATGACCCCTGCTGTGAGCCATATACGCCTTCACGTGGGTCATCGTCATAGACACCGACTGCATAGGCATCACCAAAAGGCACAATTTGAATTTGTGATGAAGGGGGGGTGCAGATTGGCACCCGCGCCGGCGTGGCTGATGTCGCTGTGGCAGTTGGGGTTGGGGTTTCATTATCATCAATAATGCTTGGCTTATTATTACCGGCCCCAGCTTGGGTATTGAGCGATGACGTTACGATGGCAAATGCAGCCGCAGCAGATAGAAAACCGCTAATGGACAATAATTTTTTATGCTTAGGTAATTTTGACATGATTACAAATAGTCCTTAATATTGTGCGCCGCTGCATAAGCAGCCGCTTCGGCTCGGTTGCTCACACGCAACTTTGAAAATATAGCGCTAACATAATTTCGCACCGTCCCTTCACCCAAAGACAACAAGTCGGCGATCTCGCGGTTGGTGCGGCCTTCGGCCAAATGCGCTAATACTTTTAGTTCTTGTTCGGTTAGTTGGGCAAATGCGCTTTCTTCACGTTTACGCGCCTGTTCTCTCATTTTAGCAAAAACTTTTGAGGTCGATGTAGGATCTAATGAGCCACCGCCTAGCCCCACATTTTCAATGGCGCGAATGAGGTCATTGCTACCCACCTGTTTAAGCACATAACCAGATGCACCAGCGTTAATGGCCTCATACAACATATCATCATCGCCATATGAGGTGAGGATGATCACTTTCACGGCTGGGGCAACTTTCGTAATTTCGCGGCATGCCTCGATCCCACTCATGCCCGACAGTCGCACATCCATCACCACAACATTTGGGCGATACATTAAGGCCTTGCGAATGGCTTCTTGCCCACCAGAAGCTTCATCGACGACCTCGAAATCTTCTCGTTGCATAAGCAAGGCCTTTAACCCAATACGCACTACTTCATGATCATCAACCAATAATATTCTAAGTTTCGCCATTAGAAATTTTCCTTAATTTTGCCAGATTTTTAACACAATTTGCGTGCCAGTACCCGGAGTGGCATTAATTACAAATTCGCTTTTTAATAAACGGGCACGCTCGTGCATATTATTTAGGCCACGCCCTAACACACCCCGTTGTGGTAATTTACCTATGCCATTATCGCTGATACTTAATTGAATAACGCTACCGTAGCTTAACTCAACATTAACTTGGGTGGCGTGGGCATGACGCACAATATTACTTAATGCCTCGCGCATAATTTGATACACATGCAAACGCCGATCGGGCGGCAAAATCCATTCTGGGTTACCTTCTGCACGCCATTCGGTAGGCAAGCCTGTGCGCAAACGAAATTCACTTACAATTTCAATTAAACCACGTGCTAAGTCTTCTTCAGCCGAAGAAGATCGTAAATCATAAATATAAGATCGGACATCTTGAATGGTGCGATTGATCATGGTCAAAATGCTGCCAATTTGATTGCGGGCATTGTCAATTGTGCGGCTGACCTCTGGCATCGTCTCTTTGGCTTGATCGCTGGCATTTTTTATCAAACCATTGACACCTTCTAACAACAAACCCACTGCATAAATCGATTGAATTGTGCCGTCATGCAAATCGCGGCTAATTCGTTCACGGTCTTCGACCAACGATTGATGACGTTGCAAATCTTGATTTAGCCGATCTGCTTCGACCCGAAAAACATCGAGGGCTTGAAAAAAATACCAAACAATAATAACACCGGCGATGGTGCGAAAAACACCAATTGGTACCCCAATTATGATATAAGGAAGTTTGTCGTTTAACCACATTGACGGAAAACCGGCAACGGCAGGCACAAAAACCCCTTCGACAATGGCATAAAACAAAAAGCCAAAACCGGCCACGCGCAATGAATTAAAAATACGCTGAAGATGTAATGGGTCAAGTAGACGCGCCGCTTGTTGGCGCAAGCCATCGGCCACTAATAAAGCCGCCGGAATACAAACAAAATAACGAATAACGGCTTCAAAAGTTGCGTTACGGGTTTCAATGGGCAATGATTTTTGGCTGATTTCAAACAATAAAAACACAAACCCAATCATAACCACCAAAAGTGGCAAGATAATCACTGCGCGTTCAGGCACGGTTGGCTCATTTAATTTAAGCCCAAACCCCAACAATGCCGCAAATGTAAGCAAATAAACAATAAGTTGCAAAATACGCAGTGCTTCGATCGTCGCATTGTCTAACAATTGGGTTTGAATGGGAATGAAACCATTGCCCCAAGTTGCCAAAGCCTCTAAGAAACCAAACCCTGCCAGCCATGGCAATGAACGTGACAATTCTAATTGGCTGCGTTGCCGCCATTGCATCCAAATGGCTAAGCCTAGCACCAAAAAAATTTGCCCATGCACAAATTGCACAATAACATCGTTAATGCGGAAAAACTCAGTAAAAAACAAACGGATATCAAACAGCATAAAATTTACATACAATCAGAATTACACATATCTTATAATTCAAAAATAGTTTGTCAAAGAAAATGACAAATTAATGATGCCAATTATCACAAGATTTAAAGCACAAATAATATAAATGTGGGCCACTGCTGATCTTTTATTCATTTTAGCGGCTATCATAGCTGGGCTTGCAGTTTTGCTGTTTGTGTTGTCATTGCGCACCATTCAAACTGCCCAAAGAGGAATTTATTATTCCACCCGTAAGCGGTCGCAAAAGTTAGGCACACGCTTATTACTCAGTTCCTTCATTATTGGCATTGTTGCAGCAGTAGTTTGGTTTAGCAAACCCTTTGCCCCTTCTGCAATCTCTTTGCCTGCCTCAATCGGACAGTTTTTGCCCACCATTACCGCCATTCCAACCCAAACGGCGGTGGCTACTGAAACACCCACCAGCACAGTTGTCGTTCCAACGGCTACAGAAACCAGCACGGCAACTTCAACCCCCATTCCTCCAACCTCAACACCATCGCCAACCGCAACTGAGATCAGCCCAAGCAGCACAGCGACCATCGTCATCTCTCAGACGCAATCAACATTTACCCCGACACCAAGTGTGGTGGTTAAAGAAATAAAAACACCAACACCAGTGAAGGTATTGTCGCCATTTAATTCACCCGTCATTACCCCCACAATGTCATCAGCCATCATCGGCGCTATTAACCCACCTGTCGCAACCCCTGTCCCTAAACATTTGAAATTTCGCGCTATTGGGTCTGACACTGATGCCAACGGGGCCGTTATCGGCATCGGCACAGAATTTGTGCGTGGCATCCAAAAGATTATCATTGTGTTCGATTTTTATGATATGCCCGCCGAAGCCTATATTCAACATTCTTGGTTCCGCGAAGGCAATAATGTCTATTTTGACCGATTGCAATGGACAACGCAAGGGAGTGGCTTAGCAAGCATGAGTTGGACCCCTGACGGCGGCCTCATCCCGGGTTTGTATGAAGTGCGGGTATTATTGAATGATCAACCACAATTTGTGGCAAATTTTCTGATCCGCTAATGAATTTGCCTGTACTCGCCGCCGATACCACAACGCCAAAATCGACCCTAAAGGCCAATATTATTGCGCGGGCTTTAGAATTGGGCTTTGATTTGATTGGGTTTGCGCCTATTTTGGGCGAAATAGAAGATGCGGCGCCCCAATACCCCGCCTTTTTAAAATGGTTAGAGCAAGGTTATCATGCCGAAATGGGGTATTTGGCCCGCGACCCCGGCAAACGCGGCAACCCACGTTTGGTGTTACCCCAAGCCCAAACCGCGATTGTTGTGGGTGTAAGTTATGACACACTGGCCGTGCCGATGACGATTCTTACAGACCCATCGCGTGGGCGCATCGCTCGTTATGCGTGGGGGGCCGATTACCATGATGTGATCACGCCGCGATTACGCATCTTGGGTGAGTTTGTTGGTCGTGAAAGCCGCGCTTATGTCGATACTGGCCCAGTGCTTGAGCGAGCTTGGGCCGAACAAGCGGGCTTAGGTTTTGTTGGCAAAAATACTTGTCTTATTCATCGCACCCGTGGCTCGTATTTTTTTTTAGGCGTTATTTTTGTCGGCGAAGCAATTTATGACCCGTTGCCACTGACCACCCCAAAATCACAAAAGGCATTGTGTGGTTGTGGCGGGTGCACCCGTTGTTTAACGTCATGCCCGACTCAGGCATTTGTGTCACCGTATGTGCTTAATGCCAATCGCTGCATTTCATATCTCACGATCGAACTAAAGGGCACAATACCGCACGAGATGCGCCCCCTTATCGGCAATTGGCTTTTTGGTTGTGATGTTTGCCAAGATGTTTGCCCGTATGTGCGGCGCTATAGCACCCCCAGCGCCGAAAAATCGTTTTACCCAGTAGATGTGGATCGCGCTGCCCCTAAATTATTAGACATACTAAGTTGGGATCGCCCAACCTTTAATGCCCGATTCAAAAACACACCGCTTTTACGTACCAAACGGCGCGGGATTTTGCGCAATGCTTGTGTTGCGGCTGGCAATTGGGGCCACCCGTCCGTATTACCCGCTTTAACGCAATTACTCAACGACGATGAAGTGCTCATTCATGAACACGCACAATGGGCGATAGAGAGAATCAAGAACCAAGAGCCAAGAACCAAGATTAAAGAGTAAAAAGCAAAGAGGTTCGAGTAAATCAAATTAATTCTTTCTGTAATCTTTACTCTTGGTTCTTGGTTCTTGATTCTTGGCTCTTGGCTCTTCACTCTTGATTCTCTATCGGCACAGCCCGAATTAATTGTGAAATGCTGATGCCATGGATAGAGGTGGCGAGGCCAAAATAGGCCCGCGTTGGTAGCCGGTTCAATTCACGCGGCAAGGTAATTCGATAATTGTCGCGCACGCGCAAATCATCACGCCAGCGCGAGGTGGGGTAAAAGCCATAAACAGGCGCATTTTGTTCAAAACGCGCCAAAATATCACTTTCGCTTTTTATGTCAAATGGGTTGTCACTTAGGTAAACAAACACGCGGAAATCCGTGTTAATCGCTTGCATTGCGTGCCAATCAATCTTCAAACGCACATCACCTTCGGGCGTAAACCAGGCTTTGGCTTGATCAACTTCAATTTCAAATTGGGCAATTTGGGTGCGGCGGCTTGGAACACGCTCATAAAAACGATGATCGATTGCGATAACACCCTCAACCGGCGAATTTAGCGTGACCGGCAATAAAAACTTGCGGGTCCAGATACCCGGCGGCACGATTGACATGGTCTTGGGCGTGGTGTAGATCACCGTCGCCAATCTGTCACGCTGTGGCAAGCCCTCTAACTCATCATTCACCTTAAACAACAAAATATTGTCTAACTCTTTGCTTACCCATTTGGCATAGGCCAAAACCGCATAGCGCCCGCCCCATACTTCTACAAAAGTCGGGTTGCTTTCGGGTATGGTCTTGATGGCATCAATTAGTTGACGGCCTCGCGGGTCATTGAGCATTTGGCGAATGGGCTGAAAATTTTGCTGATAATTACGTAAGGTCACGCTTAGCATGGCAATGGTTGCGACCGCCAAAATAATAGCTGTCTTAAGGGTCGGCCCGTTGTTTAATAAGGTATTGGCTTTGCCAAACGATAACATTGCGAATGGGTGCAAATGGCCTTCGTTTGCCGCAATGCTTACACGCGCCTCAAGCATATTTACCAAGGCTAACCCAATCGCTAAAACAAGCCCCCACGATACCAACATAACCGGCAAATGGGTGCTAAATAATAGTAAGGCGCTGATAGGGACAAATAAATAGCTGAGCAATAAAATCAACAAGGCTCGGCTTTGCGCCCGCACAAATCGAGATTGAGCAACACAACCAACCCCTAGCGCTAATAAACTCAAGATAAAGCCGGGCCACGATAGCTCAAGCGCTAGCCCCAAGAATCGATCTCCGATTAAATCTGGAATAAGCCGCAAGGCTGTAAATGCTTCAGTTGGTAATTCAGTCAACCGTTCTTGCGCCAAAATTAAATTACGAAAACCATCAAACGTATTAAGTGGGGTGATCCCGTAGGTAAAGGGCGAATTTAAGAGCAACGCCAAGGGTACATAGGCATAAACCACACCACTAAGCCCAATAAAAAACAGTGCAATCAACCATACAGGCCAGCGCAATTGACGATAAGCCGGTGCAATGAGGTAAAGCAAGGCAGGCAGCATTAGCGCCAGTGTGCGATGATGCCCAAACGCCAAGCCAAACGCAAAGGCCAAAACAAATAAACGCCGCACATTTGGGGTCTGGCGTAACCGCAACGCCAAAAGCCAAGTAAGCCAGCCCAGTAGCAATCCAAAACCATAGGCCTCGGCAGCGCTGGCAAACAACCATGTCATATTCATAAACGCCAGCATCAGCAAACATAAGGCTGTAACCCAACCCAGCGCCAACGAAGCGCGTTGGGCTGAAGCGACATGCAAAATTAACCGATCAAAAACCAGCATGGCAGCCAAATTGGTGAAATAAGAAACGAGGCTGGCCGCCAACACCGGCATAGCGCCCAATGCGCTAAACAAACGCACCAGACCATTGGCAATTAAATTTAATAGTGGGTAACCCGGCGGGTGGCTCACGCCCCATACATGCCATGCCACCACAAAATCGGCGGTATCGCCTAAAAACCATGTGTTGTCGGGTGCGCCAATCTCGTGTTGTAACGTGCCAGACCAAACCCATGCAACCAACAACAAGGCTGAAAACGGAAATAATTTAAGCCACGGTGCACGCATGAGTCATTCGATCAGGGGAAATAAGTGTTAAAACGAATAAACAACAAGAATTCAGGTGCAGATCAATGATCGCAGCCAAAGAAAACAAAATGCAGAGAATATCAAACACCAAGTAAGCTGATTATATTGCCGATTTGCGATGTGTCACACAACAAACCAAATTTGCCATTGCCAATTCAGTCTTTTGGCGGACGATTGGCTCATTATTTAGGCTGAATTACGCTATTCATCGCAAAATTGAGTCTAAATCTTGCCAATCTCTTTGTCTTCTTTTCCACAATTCGTTGTTTCATTGCTGATAATATAAAGATTGCAAAAAGATATTTTCAATTATAGTAATAATGATATGAGGTGATGGTGAATCTTCCCTACAAAAAATATATCGACCGAATAGGTATCATTGGGTTAGTGTTGTGGCTTGCGATGCCCATGTCAGCCTATGCCGAAGTTCGCCCACCGGCCAACACTCTTAATATTGGCAATTTGGTATGGAACGACACCAACAATAATGGCATTGCCGATGCCGGTGAATTAGGCGTTGGTGGCGTTAATTTGCGCTTGTATGATGTGAGTGGCACCCAATTTTTGGCCAATACCTATACAGATTCACTCGGGCAATATCAATTTTCAAATCTATCAGCGGGGCAATATATTGTTGAATTGATTTTGCCGCGTGGTTATGTCAGCAGTAGCGGTAAAAATGGCAGTGTTAATGGCCCTTATGAACCCGCACCTGAATCGAATAATGGGGTAGACCGTGATGATAATGGCACATTTTTCAGTGCCGAAGCCTTGCGCACCGCCCCAATCGATTTAGTGAATAACGCCGTCAATAACACGGTCGATTTTGGCATTTATCAGCCTTTTAGCCTTGGCAACCGCGTATGGCATGACTATAACAACAATGGTTTAATCGATGCGGCAGATGGGTCAAATCCGGGAATCGATGAAGTGCAGGTGCAATTATGGGACATGAATCGCCGAGTCGTCATTGCCACCACAACTACCGCCAACGGCGGTTATTATCGTTTTGATGTGTTAACCGCCGGGGATTATGTGATCGAGATGCCGGCCGCTAACTTTACCCAAGGCCCACTCTCATATTATTTGAGTAGCAGTGTTACTGAAAGCGACGCTAATGCCGACCTTGATAATAATAATAACGGTATTAACACGCCTTACGCCACTAGCGTGGGGTTGCGCAGTGGCACCATTACTTTAGGCTCAGATCGCGCCCCACGTGAGCCAGTCGGTGAATTTGACCTGAGTGTTGGTGGGCAAGGCACTGTCATTGACCAACGCGCCAACATGACCATCGATTTTGGCTTTTTTCGCACCGCTTCTATTGGTGATCGGGTATGGATGGATACCAATGCTAATGGGACGCAAGACCCCGATGAAAAAGGCCTCCCGGGTGTCACTGTTGTCCTCAATTCACAAAAGTTTGGTTCGTTTACGGCGGTTACCGATGCCAATGGGCATTACACCTTTACAAATCTTATTCCGAGCGAGCAATATCAAGTCATTTTTAGCCCATTACCAGGTTATATGCGTTCGCCATATTTGGCGGGGGGGAATGATGATTTTGACAGTGATGCCGATACAACCGGTCAAACCCGTTGGGTCACACCACGCGGCGGCGAAGATATTACCACCCTTGATGCAGGATTTTATGTACCCGGGCCTGTCGCGGCAACCTCAACCCCATTGCCACCCTCGCCTAGCCTTAGCCCAACCCCCTTTCCAACCTTCACCCCGCTTCCCCCCGAATCTCTTCGCAGTGGGGCCGCCTCAATCGAAGTTGCGCCGTTGATTTCGCCTACACCCTTACCTAATGCCGATAACGTGGCGCCAGAAATCCCAAGTGCAACCCCAGTTGCGCCAGCCATTAATGAGGTGTTGCCAGAATTCTCATCTTCGCCTACCCCAACCGCTACCCCTACGCAATCGGCAACTGCCACAATTGTGCCAATTGAATCACGCGCCAGCATTGGTGACCGGGTATGGAATGATGTCAACCGCAATGGGGTGCAAGATTATGGCGAAAAAGGCCTCGCCAATGTGGTTGTAAGCGCTTATAGCGTAGATGGTGACACGTTACTCAGCACCCAAACGGATACGAATGGAAATTATTTGATTGCTGGCCTTACCCCGCTCACCCCTTATACGATCAGTTTTCAACTGCCACGCGGCTATACATTTACAGCCGCCAATATTCGGCAAGATGACCTTGATAGCGATGCTGACCCTTATACTGGCCTTATTCGTGGTTTAATGGTGTGGCCGGGCGAAATAAATCAAACGATTGATGCTGGTGCCTATGAAATAGCGCCGCGCCCAATTACGCCTACGGCGACACCATTGCTAACGCCAACCCCACGCACCTCTAGCCCAGCTGCAATCACGGCGCCACCCATCACAACCTATATTTATCCATCGCCATCATCCACCGCGCCAGCATCGGCACAACCCCCAGCCCGTGCTGCCGCAACCCAACCACTTGCCGCTAGACCATCGCCAACGGCCCTGCCTCAGGTGCGTCGCCCTGTCATTGCACAGCAAAGACCTGCGCCTGCGTCGCCAGTGATCAATGGGGTGCGTCCACCAGCGCCTGTTATCCCACCGAATGCCGTAGTTATTTCACCGAGTAATAATTCAATCCGCTCAATCTTGATTTTACAAAACCCTTAAACAAACTTCCCGACTAACTTAGGATAACGCCTCTTGTTTTTGGGATATAGAAAATGCTATGGTGGTTTTTACCGCTCAAGCCGAAATAATGACCTTGATGAAAATGATGGGGCTATTTCGGCTTGAATTTATTTTTATGGCTTAATACCGCAAAGGTATGCATAGCAGATAAAATAAGGGTTTAACGGACATGGCGAGACAAATAGGGCGATATCAATTACTTGGTGAAATAGGTCGTGGTGGAATGGCTTCGGTATACGAAGGGTATGACACCAAATTTGACCGATCGGTTGCAATCAAAATATTGCCACGTCAATTTTTACATGACCCGACCTTTATTTCGCGTTTTGAACGCGAAACCAAAACGGTAGCCGCGCTTGAACATCCGGGTGTTGTGCCGGTTTATGATGCAGGCGAACAAGATGAACAACCCTATTTGGTCATGCGCTATATGCGGGGTGGCTCGTTAGAATCACGCATTGCAAAAGGGCCAATGCAGTTAGCTGAGGTGCAACGTGTGTTAGAACGGGTCTCTGACGCACTCGATTTTGCCCATAACAAAGGCATTATTCATCGTGATTTAAAACCAAGCAATATATTGTTTGACGAAAATAGCGAACCTTGTATCGCCGATTTTGGTATCGCAAAAGTCGTTTCAAATCAAAATACAGCCCTAACCAAAGGTTTTGTTATTGGCACACCTTCTTATATGTCGCCCGAACAAGCCAAAGGCGAGCCAGTAGACGGGCGCAGCGATATTTATTCGCTTGGCGTTATTTTGTTTGAAATGTTGACCGGCAAGGCCCCTTATCAAGCCGAATCGCCAACTGGCGTGATGATGAAACACATCATCGACCCAGTGCCCAAATTAGCCATCACAAAATTAAACCTACCAGTTGGGTTGCAGACAGTGATTGATATTGCAATGTCCAAATACCCATCTGATCGGTTTAAAACGGGCAAAGCATTCGTCACTGCGGTTCAACATGCAATTAATGGCCAACCGGTGCGATCGCCTAAACTCGAAGATGAAAAAACGATTGTGGTGAATACCGACACCCAACCGTTTTATGAATATGGCAAAATGCGATCTCGGCCCCAATTTGTGGGTATAGGCAAGCCGCCCGATGCAGATATTTCACCCAATTTAAAGGCAACCGCACCGACCCCACCCCCACCTGCGCCAGCCAAAGATCAATCAAAAGGGGTGTTGATTAGCGTTGTCGCCATTGGGTTAGTTGTCGCAGCTATTGGCATTTATTTTATTGTTTCTGGGTTGTCAAAAAGCGCTGCGCCACCTTCGCAACCAGTCATCATCATTCCAACATTAGCGCTGCCAACCTTAACCCCATCTGGCCCCAGCGATCAAGGGGTGACAGCGCCTGTTATTAATAACCCAACCGCGACACTGGTTGTTATTCCGACTACCGCTGTTATTGTTAGCCCGTCACCCACACTCGTTTTGCCATCGCCTACCGTTATCAAGGCTTCGACAACACCAATACCACCTTCCCCCACTGTCTTGCCAGCATCGGCAACGCCAGTGCCACCGACTGCTACCGCATTGCCACCTTCACCGACTTCGTTTGTTACACCAACACCCACTCAAGTTGTCTTGACAGCTACGTTAACGCCATCGCTAACCGTGGCTAGCACCACAGTTACACCCGTTGCCGCAACCGATACCATCATTACTGCGCCATCGGGCAACCCAAATCACCCATGCAGCCTAACTGGTGTGATGAAATTTTCAAATTTGTGTGTATTAGCACCCTACCCAGTGCCACCCGGTGGCACGGCCAAGGTGGTTTGGCGTATTGCCAGTACCTTTGTTTTTGGTGAATTTGATAATGGCAGTGGTCAAGGATTTCGTGGCCCGATCTTACAAGAATTTGCCGTTGAGATCGGCAATATTACGAAAAATCGTATTATCAAATTACGCTGGCAAGACAAAGATGGCAAAGCTTACCAAGATGTGATGGAGATTAATGTGGCAAAATAACAAGACTTCGTTCTTTTGCCTGACTTTGTTGCAACAAGCCGATGCTACAATGCGTCATGAATTATGTCTGATATTGCAGATCCGATTGATCTTGCCACCACACCCCCCAGCAAAATTGCTGCCCAATCCGACCAAAGTGTCAACACAACCAGCTCTTCAACAACCGATTCGTTACTAGCCTCTAGTGCTACGATCTCGTCTTTTGAATGGGCGATGCGGATTGGCGTATGGGGCGTAATATTTTTTGCTTTTACCCGTTACATTAGCCAACTTTCTGGGCTGCCAACCAGCACGTTAAATATTGCGCTATTTAGCAGCTTAAGCGCCCTTATTTTTTTTGCCACCACCCCAACTGTAGCGCGATGGGCGCAACGCTTCGCCGATGCCCAACCCATTGTGGCAACCTTGCTGCCATTGGTGATGCTCATTCCGCTCTCGCAACTTATGCAGCCAGATAACCGCTATGAACTGAGCGAAATTTTGCTGACCGCCATTGTGTTTTTATTGCCGGTGGCCTTGGCTGTGCTCAATACGCCAGCTTTTCGCTGGAGCGATTTGACAATGGGCTGGTTTGCGGTGATTGTGCCATTGCTCTTGCCATTTACCCGTATTGCGCCAGTTGACCCGCCTCAAACAACAGCCCGATTGATTGTGGGGGCACTGCCGCTGGTCTTAGTATTTTTTACCACGCGCTCACAAAAATTGCGGCTCAATTACCTGTTTATATGCGCCATGTTGTCATTGTGGGCTACATTTGAATTAGGCGTGCTGCCCTTATTGGCTTCTGATCCCGGCTTGCCCTTGCCGCTTAAGAGTCTATTGCCGGGTGGTTATTTGCAGCTAGGGCTGTTGGTGCTTGGGTTTTATATTGTGTTGATCGCGGGCAAATTTAATGGGCTAGGTTTTCTATTCGCCCGCGGCGCGCCTGCCCCCAGCCCAACTGCGTTGCCCAAAGCGCCTTGGTTTCATAGTTTGATCGAATTGATGATTGTGGTTAGTGTGGCGGCGGCCTTGATGTGGATGAGCCGCGCTTATCGTATGACGTGGCTGACCTCGTTACCGGCACAAGCTTTGCCCAATTTAGCCCTATTCTTTTTGCTCAGCGCCGTGCCTGCCGAATTATTGTTTCGTGGGGTATTGTTACGTTATCTGCGCGATGCTTTGCGCCTTCCGACTATCGTGACAATCATTTTGTCGGCCTTGGCATTTGCCGTTGCGGCTTTGCCCAGCTTGTCGATCAGTGGGATGGAGTTTCCCACAATTAGCGCCCTTGCTAGCCCAATTGCCAGCCCGATCATTACCACCTTACCGGTCGCACCTCAACCCCCGCCTGCGTTTTTAACCCGTGCGACGGTTGAGTTTTTGCTCAATATATTGATGGGGGTATTTTATGCACGGCTTTATCTGCGTTTGCGTAATCTGCCGCTGGTGGCCTTGGTTCATGCTGTTTTGATGTGGCTATATTGGTTATTTTCGGCAAATGCAACTTGAACTAAAATGACCATGCATGACCGAGCCTGACCCCTCACCAACCCAGCCACAAACGCCGCCAACTCAGCCATCCTCACAAGAGCTAACGCTGACACTGCGTTCGCGTATCACCGAAGTTATGGCCGTTGATCAGGTGCAAGCCGAGCCAACAAGCAATGCCATTATGTTTTTGGGCAAATTGCGCATAAAATCTGACCAAGCGTTTGAACAAATGAGCCAACGGTTGAAAGAAGTTGGCTATTTTCCACTGTTGCGTGATCTCGATAACGATGCAGAACGCCAAGTATTTGTGGCGATCAAAGGTGAAGCGACAGTAGCGGTTGACCAGCGCCCTTGGATGAGTTTGGGGCTGTTTATTGCGACCTTGATCAGCACGGCCTTTGCTGGCACGCTTTTCTCACGGGCAGTGGCTTCTGTCGGCACAGAGGGGACGCTCAATGCCTTAAGTTTGCTCGATGTGATGACCTATGGCCTGCCATTTGCCTTGACCTTGTTAAGCATTTTGGGGGTGCATGAGTTGGGGCATTATGTGGTGGCGCGTTGGCACAAATTGCCAGTGACATTGCCATTTTTTATCCCCATGCCCATTGGGCTTGGCACATTGGGGGCCTTTATTCAAATGCGGGGGATGCCCCGCAGTAAACGGGACTTGTTTGATGTGGGCTTGGCCGGGCCAGTGGCTGGGTTGTTGATTGCAATCCCGCTCTACGTCGTTGGCTTATTAATCGCCCAAGTGCTGCCTGATCCTGCCCCTAGCAACCGTGCTATGTTAATGGATCAATTGATCGCTATTTTTCGGCCCGATGCCGTAAGTCATGGGATTTTGTTTAACCCCGTGCTTTATGCGGCTCGAATTGGGCTGGTGATTACGATGCTGAATTTATTGCCGGTTGGGCAATTAGATGGTGGGCATATTGCTTACGCAGCCTTGGGGCGACATTGGGCACGCTGGATTGCAATGGCGACGATGGCCATTATGGCGGTTTTGGGTTTTATGTATTCGCCCAATTGGTTTATTTGGTTGTTATTTGCTGGTTTGGGGGGCGCGGCACGCCATGCCCCGCCGATGGATGATGTAACGCCGCTTGATATTGTGCGTTTAGGGTTGTTTTTGCTGGCTGCTATTCTGTTCTTGGCGTTATTTACATCACGGCCTTTTTAGAGCAAATTTCTAACAGATGTCAAACGTAAGCCACTATCTGGTCAGTTAGCATCCTTAAAATGAAATTGGCGCTTTATAATTTCTATCCGCCATGACCACGCCAAAAAATAAAAAAAACGCCGAACGCAAAGCAAAATTTGAAACTTCGTCCGGTATTCCGCTCGAAGCAACCTATACTGCCGCTGTTAATCCATCAACAAGCAACGAATTGCCGGGCGAATACCCATTTACACGCGGTATTCATGCTGGCATGTATCGCTCACGCTTTTGGACAATGCGCCAATATGCTGGCTTTGCCAGTGCCGCCGAAAGCAACCAACGCTATAAATATTTGCTAGCCCAAGGGCAAATGGGGCTGTCGGTCGCTTTTGACTTGCCAACCCAGCTTTGTATGGATGCCGATGACGAATTGGCACGTGGCGAAGTGGGAAAAGTCGGTGTGAGTATTAGCACTTTGGGCGATATGCGCGAGTTGTTTAATGGTATTCCGCTCGATCAAGTAAGCACCAGCATGACCATTAACGCCCCAGCCGCTGTGTTACTGGCCTTATACGTTGCAGTTGGCAAAGAGCAAGCCGCCAAGGGTGAATGGGCCGCGCCAGCGACCTCGCAAGTCACCCAGAAATTGCGCGGCACTGTGCAAAATGACATTCTCAAAGAATATGCCGCGCGTGGGTTATATCGATTTCCGCCGACCCATTCGATGCGTTTGGTGACCGATATTTTTGCCTTTTGCCGTGAACAAGTGCCACAATGGAACACCATCAGCATTAGCGGTTATCACATTCGTGAAGCTGGCAGCACCGCCGTGCAAGAGGTCGCATTTACACTAGCAAATGGCATCGCCTATGTGCAAGGGGCGCTCGATGCTGGCCTCAATATCGATGATTTTGCCGGACAGTTGGCCTTCTTTTTTAACGCTCACAATAATTTTCTCGAAGAAGTGGCAAAATTTCGCGCGGCGCGGCGCATGTGGGCCAAGATCATGCGAGAGCGTTTTGATGCCAAAGACCCGCGTAGTTGGATGTTGCGTTTTCATACCCAAACCGGTGGCAGTACCCTAACAGCCCAAGAACCGCTCAACAATGTGGCGCGTGTCACTTTGCAAGCGTTGGCGGCAGTGATGGGTGGCACCCAAAGTTTGCATACCAATGGGATGGATGAGGCATTGCAATTGCCCACCGCCGAGGCCGCCCGCACAGCATTGCGCACCCAGCAAATTATTGCCAATGAAAGCGGTGTAACCGATACGGTTGACCCGTTGGCTGGCAGTTATGTCATTGAGCACTTGACCGATGAAATTGAACGCCGCGCCTTTGCGCTGATTGACCAAATTGACCAAATGGGCGGCGCGGTCAAGGCGATTGAGGCGGGTTGGATGCAGTCACAAATCGCCGAGGCCTCGTATCAATATCAGCGCAAGGTTGAGAGCAAAGAAGAAGTGATTGTTGGAGTGAACGAATTTGTGTCGGCAGATGCCGGTGTGGCAGCCCCGCGCTTTACTGTTAACCCCGCAGTTGAGCAACAACAACGCCAGCGTTTGGCAGAATGGCGGGCGAACCGTGATAATGTGCGCGTGAGCGAGCGAATTGCGCATCTTGAGGCAAGTGCGCGTGGTAATGACAATCTCATGCCCATTCTTATCGCCTGTGTTGAAGATGGCGTGACGGTTGGCGAAATTGGCAAAACGCTCAAACGTGCTTTTGGCGAATATCAGCCACCGTCGATGATTTAAGTAGGGGCACGGCGATGTCGTGCCTCTACCCCACGTTAAGCACAAATTCTAAATTCAATACCTTCGCCATCTCGCCCGTGAATGAATTCATGGTCTAAAAATTTCAAACGCGCTTTAGCGCGTTCGCCGCACTCTAAATGCGTTTTAACGCATTTGTTTGTTTCAGACCGTGAAATTCACGGGCAGTCAATCGCAAACTGGTGAAGGTATTGCTAAATTGCGATTGGCATTTTGCCAGTTTTTTATTGCAATCAAAACCAAGATACCGCATCAGCCTAAAGTTTTATCGTTTTTGTTTGTCTAATTTTGATGGGCAAAATCTAAGGAAAATACTGTTTTCTTCAATCAGACTTCTATTTTTAAAATGGTGCAACCATGATAAATAACTGGATATCTCTGCGTTAATATCGATTTGCGAGTGGTTTCGGGGATAGATTTAAATAACGAGAGAGGTGTTTGATGAAGAAGCTAAATTTTGCAATCGCAATATTAATATTAATCTTGGTGATGTCATCATTTGCCGGTGGCATTGTTGGGCAGACGAATGTTGGTTTAACTAAAATTCATCTCACATTACTTGAATTGGCAAAGCAATCGCCAAACCAATTGATTGAAGTGATTGTGCAAAAAAATGGCGACGCCGCTTCTGTCGAAACGCAAGTTGCCCAGTTAGGCGGGGTTGTTACCCAAGACCTCAGCATCATTCATGCTTTTGCGGCGAAACTACCCGCAAAAGCAGCCGCTACACTTGCGCAATCTCCCGAAGTGCGTTGGATTAGCCCAGATGCAACCGTGTCAAAATCGGCAGATCCGCTTGAGATTACCTCAACTGCTAACCTGGCTAATGCCTATATTAAAGAAATTGGGGCAGATAAGTTGTGGATGCGGGGGATACAAGGCCAAAATGTGCGGGTGGCGGTTATTGATAGCGGCGTTAACCCACAAAATGATCTTTACACGATTATGGGACGTAACCGGATTGTGGATGCGGTTGCGTTTAATGACGACTATAACAAAAGTGTTTTTGATGGTTATGGTCATGGCAATCACATTGCTGGCATCATCGGCGGCGGCGGCGCATTCTCGAATGATAAATATGTGGGTGTGGCCCCAATGTCTGATATTGTGAACGTAAAAGTGAGCAACGACGACGGCGGAGCGCGGGTTTCAAATGTGATTGCTGGCATGGCATGGGTGCTGTTCAATAAAACCCGTCTCAATATTCGGGTTGTTAATATTTCACTCAATACTGATGTCGTCGAGTCGTATCACACCAGTCCATTGGCAGCGGCATCCGAGGTGTTGTGGTTTAATAAGATTGTGGTTGTTGCCTCTGCTGGCAATAAACAAGACGGCAAGTTATATGCACCCGCAAACGACCCATTTATCATCACAGTTGGTGCAGTAGATGACAAAGGCACCAGCAGCACGACCGATGACGTTTTGACTAATTTCTCATCATATGGCACGGCTGAAGGGGTTTCGAAGCCAGATTTGGTTGCACCGGGTAAAAATATTATCTCGTTGCGTGGTGGTTTTGATAGCGTGCTTTCACGCACTTATCCTGATCGTGTCATTAATGAGCGATATTTTAGAATGTCGGGTACATCCATGTCGGCGGCTGTTGTGGCTGGCGCAGTGGCGTTATTGTTACAAGATGAACCCAACCTCACCCCTGACCAAGTGAAATATCGCCTTATGGCGACCGCTAACAAAAATATAAGTGGGTATAGCAGCACCAAGGCAGGGGCAGGCTTAATTAATGTTCAAGCTGCGGTTGATGGCACAAGCACCCAAAACGCCAATACAGGTAAGGTTGTTAGCCGGTTAATTTCAGGGTCGAACACCACTACTTACAACTCGGTGAGTTGGAACAGCGTAAGCTGGAATTCGGTAAGTTGGAATAGTGTTAGTTGGAACAGTGTAAGCTGGAACTCAGTAAGCTGGAATAGCACCTATTGGGGCAATTAAAGCGCATTTTATTTTTACCCTAAAAACACGATCCCTCCTTAAGCATAGGCCCGTAATCTGGCCACTTGAGGAAGGATCGTGTTTTTGGTATTATGTCAGATGGACATATCCGCAATTGAGGGCAAATTCCTAGCTTAGTGCGCGTCCCCAGACGCGCATCTTGACTTATGGAGAAGCGCGTCTGGGGACGCGCACTAAGCACCGCTGAGTCTATTCTAAAGATCTTCTTTCAGATTCATATTGCCGTCTAACCACGACAATTCATCCAGACCTTCTTCGGCAGCAGCGGCAATTTCTTCGTCTTTCGAGTCGGCAGCCAAACGCAAGGCTGCACGGGCATCATCGTTGGCAATTTCGACCAAGGCTTCAATTGCGGCAAGACGCACATCGGGGTCGGGGTCTGACGTAAGTTTGGCAAGCTCAGGCACGGCTTCGGCGGCCTCAATATTGCCACAGGCGTGGGCCGCAGCCAGTCGTATTTCGTTTGAATCGCTATGTAATTCAGCGCGGGCGATGTCTTGATAGGCGCCTTCGGCGCTATGGGCAATTGCGACTAAAGCCGCAATACGCATTTCTTCATTGTCAGACACAGCCGCGGCGCGAACGAGTGGGATGGTGTCTTCGTTAGTGACATAACCGATGGATTCGAGCAAACGACAATACAAGACCGATTCAGCCGGGGCCTCGGATAAGGCATCCATTAATGCCTCATAAACTTGATCGCGGCGGCGCTTTTGAAATTTTTCTAGTTCACCCAATTCAAGAAAATTGCCGAGGACGGTAGCGGCAGCGGCCCGCACAAAATCGGATGGGTCATTGCGCAAAATTTTGATGAGCGGCTCAACCAAGCGTGGGTTATCGTCTTCATATAACCCTTCAAGCGCAGACAAGCGCACCAATTCTTCACGGTCGGTGATGGCGTGATAAAACACGGCGCTGAAGTCATATTCAAACTCATTTTGCATGAGGTCGCGCAGTTTATTGACCAACATTTGCCGACGTTCGGCATTTACATCGTGCCAAGTGGCACGTAGCTGGCCTGATGCAAATTCGTCTAAATCGTTAAAAGCGGCTAAGGTTGCAGTAGTTAATGGGTCTGTACCCCGTAATAGTGCCAATGCATCGCGAAATGTAATTGGCTTTGATCTTGTTTTTGATTTCATGGGAGGAAAGTGCAAAGTGCAAAGTGCAAAGTAAAAAGTGCAAAGTAAAACAGTTTAATACTTTGCACTTTGCACTTTTTTAACGAATAGGGTTGAGTATATCGAACACGGTGATGACGCAGAAGAGAACGAGCAGCACGGCCATGCCAGCGGCATGAATCCATTGTTCGCGGGCTGGGTCAACGCGGCGACCGCGCAGCCATTCGATGATGATAAAGGTTAAGCGCCCGCCATCAAGGGCTGGGAAAGGCAAAAGGTTGGTTAACCCAATTAACATGCTCAGAATGCCAGCAAACCAAATAAATGGAAATGGCCCTTGCATCGGCATTTGTCGCACCAATGACACCCCAATACTGGTGATGCCGACTACGCCAGTTGGGCGGGCTTGCTCGAGCGACATGCGGCCTGAGATGATATCGATGGGGGCGCGAATCATGGCCCCAACCGCACCAAAGAGATCGCGCATGGCAAGGCCAAAAGCATCGGGGATACTGTAGGCGATGCGGCTCGATTTGGTGATTTTGTTGTCGAGGAAAATGCCGAGCGGCGCGGTGTTATTGGGGGCGCTGGGCATAGTGCCTTTTAGCTCGGTGGGCTGACCATTGCGCAAGACTAAGATGTTAATCGGTTTGCCGATCGACTCGCGCACTTGTTGCGAAAGCGGTGTGGGTGCGCTGCCACGCCCTTGGGCCTCGCTGGTTAGCTTGGTCACATCAACCCCATTCACCTGTTGAATGATGTCATTGGCTTGTAAGCCAATGGTTTGGGCTGGGCTATTTGCCTGCACTTGGGTGATGCGATATTCGATTTCGCTGGGCTGGGTAGCAAAAAACAAATAGGCCGTAAACACGATGATGATGGCGGCTAAGAAATTCATCACGGGGCCAGCCAAAATGGTAATGAAACGCCAGCGGGCCGATGCTGCGGCAAATGCGCGTGGGTCGTTCATATTGTCGTCTACGCCTTCGCCATATAAGCGCACAAAGGCCCCAAGCGGCAGCCAATTGAGGCTGTAGACGGTTTCACCGCGGGTAAATAAAGTGACGGCGCGTGGCGGGATGCCAAGGCCAAATTCTTCAACTTTGATGCCCGCCTTACGCGCGGCCCAAAAATGTCCTAATTCATGCACGATCATCAGCGGCCCCAACAAAATAATAAACGTGGGTATGCCGAGGGCGAGCGAAGAAAGTATGTCCATATGTGTTTTGCTTATTTTACGGCCTAATCTTAGACCGTGTTGAATTTCAACATCTATTTGCCTAACGTTTTGTTGTAACCAACGCTGCGCAACAGCGCTGGCACCAAGGCTTGCAAAATTTTGTCGGGGGTGGGTTCATTTGTCGTGACCCAGCGAATGATCAGGGCATAAATTGCACCCATCCATGCCAACGAAATAACTTCGACATCGACTGGCGCAATTTGCTGTTGGTCGATGGCTTCTTGCAAATAACGTCCAATCAGCCGTGCAAAGCGATCATTGACCAGCGTGCGGGCTTCTTCGAACGCTACGCCTAGGCCGACCGCCTGTATCAATAACACTTTGGCATAGCGGCGATATTTTTCGAAGGTTTGTAAACAGGTACTTAAGGCGATTTCAACCCGTTCCATGCCCTGTGGCGCAAGTTCGATGGCCTCGATGACGCGGCGCTCAAGCAAGTTAGCAAATTCGTTGACAAGGCCAAGAAACAATTTTTCTTTGCTGGGAAAATGAAAATAAATTGCGCCTTTGGATGTGCCAGATTCATCTGCGATCTCATCCATTTTGGTGTCGTGGTAGCCTTTGCGAGCAAAGGTTTCGAGCGCTGCATCGATTATTTTGCTGCGGGTGGCGTTGGTGGCAGGGTCTGTGCTAATGGCTGGCTCGGCCGGATCGGCCTGTTTTTTTAGCAAGTTTAGGTTTAGTTTCATTTAAGGCCGGTTGATTTTAACGCACGAGGAAGAGGAAAAGATTGGGGATTGATCTGTCACAAACCAATATCTATAAGTCATAAGTCACGAGTCATGGCAACTTATGACTCGTGACTTATCAATCCCTAATCCTTCATCCTTTATCTTTTACCCTTCATCCTTCATCCTTTATCCTTTATCCTTTACCCTTCTCTCCCTAATTCCAATACTTCACCAACATAAAACTAATGTTGTTCAAGCACCCATCGCCTATTCATTAGAGCTAAACCGGAGGATAAGCATGAATTTAAATCAATACACTGAAAAAGCACAAGAGGCGGTCATATCGGCGCAGCGGGTGGCGCAAGAATATGGACAACAGACAATTGAACCCGAACACCTATTGTTTGCATTATTAACCCAAGATGGTGGGATTACGCCAGCCATTTTGCGAGCGGCAAATGTGAATGCGATGCGGGTGCAAGATTTGGTTGAACGCGATTTGAAAGGCAAGCCCAAGGTGCGCGGCACAACAAGCGATGTGACATTGTCACGCGAGGTGAGCGCCATTGCCGAAAAGGCCGAAGCCGAGGCCAAGCAAATGCGCGATGATTTTGTGAGCGCCGAGCATTTATTGTTGGCTTTGGCCGAGGTGCGCCCGCCGCGCCCATCGGCTGCGGCCCGTATTTTGAGCGACAATGGCATTACCCGCGACACTTTGTTAAAAGCATTGGTGCAAGTGCGCGGCAACCAGCGTGTGAGCAGCCAAAACCCCGAAGCGACCTATGAGGCGCTCGAAAAATATGGGCGCGATTTGACTCAAGCGGCCCAACAAGGCAAGCTTGACCCTGTCATTGGGCGCGATGAAGAAATTCGGCGCGTCATTCAAATTCTCAGTCGCCGCACCAAAAATAACCCCGTGTTAATTGGTGAGCCGGGTGTGGGCAAAACCGCCATTGCCGAGGGCTTGGCCCAACGTATTGTGCGGCGTGATGTGCCAGAAGGCCTAAAGGAAAAGCGTATTGTTAGCCTCGATATGGGCGCCTTAATTGCAGGGGCCAAGTATCGTGGCGAATTTGAGGAGCGCTTGAAGGCTGTGTTGAAGGAAGTGACTTCGGCCAATGGCAAGGTCATTTTGTTTATCGACGAGTTGCATACAGTGGTGGGGGCTGGCAAGGCCGATGGGGCCATGGATGCGGGTAATTTGCTCAAGCCAATGTTGGCACGCGGCGAATTACATTGTGTTGGGGCCACCACCTTAGATGAATATCGCAAGCATATTGAAAAAGATGCTGCGCTTGAGCGGCGCTTTCAACCGGTGTTGGTGGATGAGCCAAGTGTGGAAGATACTATCAGCATTTTGCGCGGTCTAAAAGAGCGCTACGAGATTCATCATGGCGTGCGAATTCAAGACGCGGCAGTAATTGCGGCAGCCACACTTAGCGCCCGTTATATCGCCGACCGTCAATTGCCCGATAAGGCCATTGACTTGATCGACGAAGCCGCTAGCCGCGTGAAGATGGAGATTGACAGCAAACCGACAGCCTTGGATGAAATTGACCGGCGTTTGTTGCAGCTTGAAATTGAACGTGAGGCGTTGAAGAAAGAAAGCGACGATGCCAGCAAAGATCGGCTTGTGAAAATTGAAGGCGAAATTGCCAGCGAGAAAGAAAAAAGCAATGCCTTGCGGGCGCAATGGGAGAGCGAAAAACAGGCCATTCAGCAAGTGCGTGGGTTGCGCCAGCAGATCGAGCAAATTCAGGTGCAAATTGAGCAAGCCGAGCGTGATGCTGACCTTGGCGCGGCGGCTAAATTGCGCTATGGTCAATTGCCAGAATTGCAACATCAACTAAAAAAGCTAAACGCGCAAACGGCCGAACGTGCCAATGGGCCGGTATTATTGCGCGAAGAAGTAGGGGCCGAAGAAATTGCGGCGGTGGTATCGCGATGGACAGGCGTGCCGGTGAGCAAGCTGGTCGAAGGCGAAATGCATAAATTGCTGCGTATGGAAGATCGGCTACGCGAACGGGTGATTGGGCAAGAGGCTGGGTTAAAGGCGGTGGCGAATGCGGTGCGTCGCGCCCGCGCCGGGTTGCAAGACCCAAATCGCCCGATTGGCTCCTTTATCTTTCTTGGCCCAACCGGTGTCGGTAAAACTGAGACAGCAAAGGCTTTGGCTGAATTTTTGTTTGACGACGAGCAAGCCATGATTCGCATTGATATGAGCGAATATCAGGAGAAGCATACCGTGAGCCGCTTGATTGGTGCGCCGCCGGGCTATGTGGGTTATGACGAGGGTGGGCAATTAAGCGAGGCCGTGCGTCGCCGCCCTTATTCGGTGGTGTTGTTTGATGAAATTGAGAAGGCACACCCAGAAGTGTTTAATGTGTTGTTGCAGGTATTAGATGATGGGCGTTTGACCGACGGTCAAGGCCGCACAGTAGACTTTAAGAATACGGTCATCATCATGACCAGCAATTTGTTAACAGGGAATGGGGCGTTTGGGTTAGAGACGGGCAAACTAGAGACACTAACCCGTGAAGAAATTGTGCGCGAATTGCAAAAATTCTTCCGCCCAGAGTTCTTGAACCGGATTGACGAAATTGTGGTGTTTGAGCGTTTGACCGAGCGCCATATTTTGCAGATTGTAGATGTGCAGTTGAAGAAATTGCGCAAATTGTTGGCCGACCGCAAAATCGGTTTTGTCATTACCGATGCCGCAAAGGCATATTTGGCACAGGTCGGTTACGATCCAGCATTTGGGGCACGCCCACTCAAGCGAGCCATTCAATCTGAATTGCAAAACCCGTTATCGTTGGCTATTTTAGAGGGGCGTTATCGGGATGGTAGCACCATTACTGTGGATGTTGAAGATGATAGCTTGGTGTTAAAGTAGGTGGGAGTGTCAGGTTGCAGGGGGCAAGGAGCAAAGTTGCAGGTAGCAAAGTAGCAGAGTTACAGATTAAACTTATAACACTGCAACCTGCAACCTGCAACTTTGCTACCTCCCAAAAACCTTCACTGCTAATGTGGCGAATAAGCCAATGACATAGGCTGTGCCATAGTAAATAAATAGCGGTTGTGAGCCGTGCCGCCACCACAAATAAATGGATATTGCTGCCAAAACCAATACGACGTATAAATCTAAACCTATCTCCTCAAAACCTAAATTGGCCAGAATGCCAGCCGCGATGAATAGGCTGTTAAACATAAGCAATGCTTTATCGGCAAGGTTGACCGCACCACGATAGGGAAATAGGGCTTGTATGAATAACATGACCGTATTGATGCCAATAAAAGCGCTAAATAGGGCGAACGCATCATGAAATATTTTTTATGTCACCCCGAACAAAAGAGGCTCAATCAAATTAAATAAATAGTCATTATTCCAACCAGCCTCTAACCGCGACGTTTTAATACTATTTTTACGATTCTTGTCTTTTTTGATTAAAT
>CAMDWA010000006.1 GCA_945877855.1 Thermoflexus hugenholtzii JAD2
AGATAAAGCAATCATGATAATATCATTAAAGCTGTGCGTTATATTTCGTTGATCACGTGGATCAACCAATTGTTTAATGTGAGTTTGTATATTAATTTTAGAATTTTATATTCAGCAAAATGATATATCCCATAATGCGTTCGCCCTAAGCGCTAAAAAACAACCAATGCCCAAATTCATCATCGTTAAAAATAATGATGCGGCACAGGTCCGAGTCATTATTGGTATTGCAAAAACGGGTGTGCAAATAATTGGTGACTTCATGGTCGCCGTAGCTGGCGCCCATGACATAAACGCTGACGATAAATAGCACATTGAGCGCCAGAAGCGTGTTTGCCGCAGGCGTTTTGCCGTTGTTTTCGAGGTGTTTTTTGAGCAAATAAAACGCCACCAAACTCAATATCGGCAACGGCAGCATATTGATGAGATCGACCCAGCGCAAAAATTCATTCGCCGCCACAAAGCCTATGGTAAATGAGCCGAGCCGGTTGATTGAGCCAAGTAGCACAACCAACGTTTGGATAGCCAGCAAAATATGAATTCGCATTAGCCGACTGGGTGATGCGAGTAGATTTTGCTGTGTCATGCTTTATTTGCCCCCAAAATTACAGTTGGCGCTTGTAATTTTGGAATCAGGCCAGCAAAAGTTGGCGCGGGCGGTGGTGGAATTGCAGCGCGTTCGGCTTCGGTTTGGGCGTGGCGATAGCGCAACTCGCGTTCGAGGCTGATCAAACCCATGCGCATGGCCCATTCATGATTGGCGGCAAAAAATGGCTTCATAATGAATGAAAAGGTGCGCAAAATGGCTTTTTCGGCGACGATTTTCCAATCGTAGGTGATGATTACATCGTCATCTTGCTGTTCAAAGGTCCAAATGCCACGCCCGACAAAATCGCCCCATGCCTCAATCGTAAATCCGTAGGGATAACGATTTTCGGTGACGCGAAATTGCCATTGCAATGTATAAGGTAGCCAACCTTTGGTAAACAGGCTAATGACGCGCCCAATGCCTTGTTCGTTGCCAGTCGCTAATTGTTTAATGTCTAAATACACGGAAGGCCACCAACGGGGTAAGTCGTTGGCATTGCCGAGAATGTCGTTGATTTCTGCGAGGGTGCTTTTGACTCGCCAGTGCGTGATGAAATGATAATCATTTGTTGCCATGTTTTTAATATAATATTATTAACTACTCACAAACAAGCTCAAAAAATGATCATTTTTTGAGCTTGTTTGTGAGTAGTTGAATGTTAATAATTTGTTGAATGGTCGAATGGTTGACTTACAAATCAACTATTCAACCAATCAACCAGTCAACTAATCAACCAATTAACCAACCGCAATTACTTGTGTTTTTGTAATGTTTAAATCTTCTACCGCCG
This sequence comes from Thermoflexus hugenholtzii JAD2, assembly GCA_945877855.1. Classification (GTDB taxonomy): domain Bacteria; phylum Chloroflexota; class Anaerolineae; order J036; family Brachytrichaceae; genus AQU-03. The sequence continues at coordinate 1,380 of CAMDWA010000006.1, forward strand.
AACAAGGTTGTTCACCCCAAGATTACGCCCAAGCGATTATTGACGCTTGGAACTCACACGATCCGCGGCGTGTGGCCGAATTTTTTGCCGATAGTTATGAAGGCGAAGATATTGGGCTATCGAGCTTAATCATGGGAAAGCGTGGGGTGCGGCGTTTTGTTGCTTATACAGCTTTGGGTTTGCCCGATATTAAGTTTACGCTTGAGCAGGTGATTGCACAAGCAGATCAGATCGTATTGGTATGGCGTGCATCTGGCACTCATAGCGGCAAAGTGATGAATATTCCGCCTACAGGGCGGGTCGTTAGTTATGGCGGCATAACCGTCTTTACGTTAGCACAGGGCAAAATTATCCGTAGTTTACGAATGTGGGACATGGCTGGAATGCTGCGGCAAATGGGGCTGCTGCCAGAATTGCCCGAGATTTAAAGCTAGATAAAAGTATGGAGTAGGGGAAATGCCTTCAAGCGATGCTCCTTCAAGCATCGTTTAAAGCGGCATCGTTATCGGTGAAACCCGCTTAATATAGTCGTTTGACATAACTTTCAGCAATATTCTGTTCAACAGCAGCGGAGCTTAGTTCAAAGGGGCCAATTTGATCTAAAAGCATACATGACAAACTGGGCAATTGTCGTTCGTGCCATGTATTGGGCATCCACAACTCAGATCGTTTAAAGGCTTTTGCGCATTGTAAGAAACATTCGACCAATTCAACCCCGATGGCTAATTGGGGCGTTTTGCCGTGCGCTTGCAATGTTGATAATAAGGTCGGGTCGCGGGTTAGCCATGCGTGTCCATTCACACGAAATGTTTCTTCGACACCCGGAATCATAAAGAGCAGTGCGATCGATTGCGTTTGTACGATATTGCGCAAAGTGTCGGCACGGCGATTGCCCGGGCGGTCTGGGATGACTAAGTGGGTATCGTCAAGCACTTGCACAAAACCTGCGGGGTCGCCGCGTGGTGATACATCGCATGAGCCATCACTGCCAGTTGTGCCAATCACCATAAAGGGCGATTGTGCAATAAATGTCCGCCCGTGTTTGTCGAGCGCAGGCAATTGTTTGCGTTTGACCAATTCGCTTGGCTCACCTAAAAAGTCGCGTAACTCAGCTTCTGAAGAAATGAGGTTTTGAAACATTGGGGTATTTTAACCCCTGCGCAAGCAAAAAGCCGATGTCGTTAGACATCGGCTTAATTGTAAAAATGGCTAGGCGCTAGCAGCACTGAACAATGATGAAACGATGATGTGTGCTCGGCGATGATGAAACTGTTATGTCTAGCGCCTTTTACCTGAACACAATCATACTGTGGTGACGGCGACCTCGCAACGGACGAAGGACTGGTACCGTATCACTTTTATTATCTTTGCCACACACACTTGAAAAAAGTGAAGAAAACACCAAGAGATAGCCATTTTTATAGTCTATCATCGCATTGCAGACATTTGAGATTTACCTTTATTTCTGTCATCTTGCCTCTCTTGTTGCAATGCTGTGGCGAAAATATGACAAAAAATGAAGACAGACAAACTTGTGCTATCCGACCAGATCTACTCTCGGCCCGTCTCAAGCGGCGGCTGCCAAGTGACAAAATCGTGCATGAAACGTGGGGCATATTGCACCAACAACTGCTCAACCCGCTCGGCGCTTGGCGAGCTAACAATGAGACCGGCGTGCCATTGTTTGTGCAAACGCCATACCACCTCGTTATCGCCATAGGCCGACATATCGGGGTATTCTTGTTTTGCCAAACATTGAATCACACCCGAATAACCGGTGTGCATGGTCGGCAATTCGTATTCTTCGCCGCGCAAATGCGCCAGTTCAATTCGCGCCCATTCGCGCCAAGGGTTCATGCCGGTAGCATATTCGATCATATCGGCAATATTGGCCCCACCGACACGTGCAGCGGCTTCAAGAAACAGAAAATCATCTGAGCCATTTGGCTTTAAGAATTCAATATGATTGATGCCGCGCACCATGCCTAAGCTTTCGATGACGCGGGCATTCATTGCTAACAAGGCTTGGGCATCGGGGTGGTCGGGTGACATTGATCGGGTGGTGAATACCCCACCGCCATGCGATACCGTAAGGGGCGGCAAGCCATATTTATGCACCACTGAAAATTTAATTTTGCCATCCCAAACAATCGTATCCACATGAAAAACATCACTCGGTACAAATTTTTCGAGCAAATAATGCGATTGATTGTCGCCCCACTGGTTAAGCCAGCGCCATACTTCGCTCGCATTAGCACATTTTTTAATTCCCATCGAGCCAGCTTCATAACGTGGCTTTAAGAGCCAAGGCCCCGGCACACGTTGCATAAATTCATTGAGGGTTGGGTGATGAAAAACCGCCGAAAATTCTGGCACAGCAATGCCGCATTCACGTGCGCGTAAGCGCATTGCCAATTTATCGCGAAACATGCGGGTAACGCTTTCGCCCATGCCGGGCAGCCGCAGATGTTCGCGCAACGTGGCGGCGGTACTGACCTCATAATCGTCTAATGGAATAATTTGATCGATTTTTTCAGTGCGGGCCAAATAGCTAACCGCATTTTGAATATTTGTAATATCAAGCAAACTTGGCATGACATATTTTTCGTCAATAAGATCCATCGGCCAAGGGTCATTTTTGATCGCTTCGGGCACAATCATCAAAATACGGCAACCCTGCCGTTTCAATTCTTCGATTAAAGGCATACCTTTGAAATGGCTGGTAATACAGAGGATGGTAAGTGACATAGCCGTATTTTATACCTTTACTATGTCTTTGAACAGCTTACCCCAACGAGCTAACGACCTTTATCGCTCACGATATCCCTTAAGAAAGGGAGCCGCTTTATATCCAAATTAGCACTTCACCTTTTAGGAATTTGCTTTAATATAGAAAATTTAAGGCAATTTCTCGACCTTACTAATGATGAGACTAAGGTTATAGGGTCTGTTTCGAATACAATATGCACTGGTTGATGTGGTTATGCAAGGTTTCCACATCATACGATATAACGAAATAGACACGAACAATGGGTTCGTCAAAATATTTTGCTAAATCGTCGACTATATTTATTAAAACAAACTGTCAAAAACCAGCAGAGGAAAATATTATGGCAAGCGTTACGTTCGAGCATGTAACCAAAAAGTATGCAGGAGATGTCACTGCGGTCAAAGACCTCAACATTTCCATCGCGGATCGCGAATTTTTAGTATTCGTCGGTCCATCGGGTTGTGGCAAAACCACGTCATTGCGTATGTTGGCTGGGCTAGAAGAAATTAGCGAAGGCAAAATTTATATTGGTGATCGCGTTGTAAACGACGTTGCACCAAAAGATCGCGATATTGCGATGGTGTTCCAGTCTTACGCTTTGTACCCACACATGAGCGTGTATGACAACATGGCATTTGGTTTGAAATTGCGCAAAGTGCCCAAGCCCGAAATTGACAAGCGTGTAAAAGAAGCCGCTGGTCGCCTCGGCATTCAGCATTTGCTAGATCGCAAGCCCAAGCAACTATCGGGTGGTCAGCGCCAACGTGTGGCCGTAGGTCGCGCCATTGTGCGTAACCCTGCCGTGTTCTTGATGGACGAACCACTCTCGAACTTGGATGCCAAGTTGCGTGTGCAAGCCCGTGCTGAAATTAGCAAGTTGCACCAGCAATTGGGCACGACCTTCATCTACGTCACCCACGACCAAGTTGAAGCCATGACCATGGGCACTCGTATTGCGGTGATGAAAGATGGTTTGTTGATGCAAATTGACACCCCGCAAAACCTTTATGATCGCCCCGACAATGTGTTTGTCGCTGGTTTCATTGGTAGCCCCAGCATGAACTTGTTTGATGCCACCTTAACAGGCGATGGCAATGATGTTTATGTTGACACCGGAGCCTTCCGTGTCAAGATTCCAGAAACCCGAGCTGGGACTTATCGCTCAATGCGTGGCAAGCAAGTTATTTTTGGGTTGCGCCCAGAAAATATTCATGACTCAAACTTCACCCCGCCCGGTATTCATTCACAAGAGATCGAAGCTCAGGTCGAAGTGACCGAATTGATGGGCAACGAAGTCATCGTATACCTCAATTCAAAGGGTAAGTCGATGCTCGCTCGTGTTGACCCGCGCACCCAAGCCCGTGTTGGTAATACGATCAAAGTGGCATTGAATATGGATGTATTCCATATTTTCGATAAGCAAACCGAAAAGGCTGTTCGCTAAAAAGATGTAATGCCAAAATCATTATCCGGCGACCGGACAGTGATTTTGGCAAAAATTTGTTTTATAACGCAAACAAAAACGCCGAGCTTAAAAAAGCTCGGCGTTTTTTGTTGTATCGAGTACGCTTAACGCAACGTTACTAAATAAGCAATAAGATTTTCAAGTTCTTCGGGCTTAAGAATCTTATCTAGGTTTGCAGTCATCACACCTGATGCACATGCACCCTGCGGACAATCTGGCACAACATAAGTGTTCGGAGCCAAAATAGATTCACGGATATAACCTGCGGCATCGGTTGCTTTGCCACCAGCGGCCTTATAGTCAGCTTGGGTCACACGTTTTTCGGCGGTTGAGGCTAACTTATTGAGGGTTGGGCCGACTGCACCTGTAGCAATGCCACGAATAGCATGACAAGCGGTGCAGCCACCTGCGCCTTTAAATACTTCTAAACCAGCGTTTTCCTTGGGGCCAAGTGGAATTGGTGTTGGCTGTGGGCCAGAACCAGCGCCCGGCTTGGGGGCATCAACAACACCATCGGTAAAGGGTTTTTGTTTCCAGTTCGCCACAAATTTGGTCACATTTCTAATTTGGTCATCGCGTAATGGGCCACCAAAGCGTTGTGAAAATGGTGGGTGATTTTGTTCCCAAACTTGGCTGCTCTTGATAGGAATACCCGAAGCGGTGACAGCTTCGATATAACCCTCAAGCGTCCCGATCCAACCAATATCTTTTAGGCGCTGGCTCGGCGTGGTTTTTGTTCCTAAAAAGGCAACACTGCTAATGGCAGGCGCTGCACCATCCGCACCTTTGCCTTGCAATCCGTGGCAACGTGCGCATTGTTCAAAATAGACTTTGGCACCTGCTTCAGTGAGCCGGCCTTCAAAAGATTCGTCGTTGGTCTTAAGTTGAGCCGCGACCATGTCCGTGAGGCCAACAATACCGCAGGTTGCTAATGACAGCACGATACCCACTAATCCGGTAACAATGCGTAACCCGAAGCTGGGTTTAAACGTGATAATTTTGTAAAAAAGATTCATGTCTTTTCATTTGTCATCATTGTTGAATACGATGCTTTGATTAGAGCATAGTGATCCAACAATGATGACAAGTTCATCAATTTTAACGATAGTCCGAATTTTTATGGATATAGGCGTTCTTGCTGAAAGTTTGGGGAGATTGATTTTCATCAATATAACGAATCGTAATGATGAATTCTTTCAAATCTTCTTGCAAGAGTTTAACTTGAACGTCGCCCTCGGCTTCTTCTGGCATTTTCTTGCCGAGCGGGTCAGCCGTGTGTTTGCGATGTTCCATATCGGCATAAATTGCGCGAACAATTTCGCGCAGATGCGGGGCCTTGTGCTCGTCAATGGCAGGGTCATTGGCTAGAGGATATTTGCCCACAATCAATTCATCAAATGGAATCGCTTTGACCTCGCTTTCACCTTCATCCGGGATAAACTCTTGGGCCACTTCGACTACAGGGTTGCCACCGACATAACCAAAGCCAGTGCCCGGCACGCCGGTAGGAATGCCACCGAGTGAGAGATACAAAATCAATAATTCGAAGGCGACGGCTAAACCGATAGCAATTTTGCGATCTTTATAGCGGCGGCTTGGGTTGGGGTCGATATAGGGGATCGCAAACAGCAACACAATGATGATTGGAGGAACCACGATACCCCACAACATTTTGGGTGTCAAACCAACCAATGCAAACAGATCATCAACTGGTTTGTTAATCATGTTTAACGAATCGGGGAATGGCAAAATATGGGGGATCTTGATAAGCCCTTGCAACCAGTAGAAATACCAAGGTGCAACAGTGTGTAATGGGGTTACTTGTGGGTTGCTATGGGTTTCGAGCGGCGCGGTATACCAAGTTGCTGACGAAACGGCCAAAATAGCCATCGCAACCGCGGCATACATGATTTCATTGGTGATGATATCGGGCATGAACATGACGCGCTTGGTTTGGTCAACCTTGCGAGCCGTATCTTCGCCGATCGCTTCCATCTCGGGTGGCAAGCTAAGCCCCCAACGCACCACTTTGTAATAGTGAACGCCAAGAAACACCACACCAATAAGTGGGAAAAGCAATACATGGAACAAATAGAAGCGCAATAGACCACCTGCGCCGATATCTGGCGCACCGCGTAGCAATAAGTTGACTTCGCGTCCTACGAGTGGGGCTGCATCAGCCATTGACGTGCCGATGGTGACGGCCCAGAATGCCAATTGGTCCCAAGGCAGTAGATAACCTGAGAATGACAAAAACATGGTAATGATGAGCAAGATCACACCTGTAAACCAAGTAAATTGTCGCGGCTTTTTATATGAACCAGTAATATAAGTGCGCCACATATGTAGCGTTACAACCACTACCATCGCTTCAGCCCCTAAACGATGCAAGTCACGCATAAACGAGCCAAAAGGCACGTTTGTCAGGATGTCGATCATGTTCGTAAACGCACGCTCTGGCGAGGGCGTGTAGAAAATCATCAAGAACATCCCTGTGATGGTTTCGATCAGGAAGAAAAGTGCAGATAAATAACCAAGCCGGAAGGTTGGGTACAGCGTGGTCACTGCTTCATGATAGAAAGTTGGACGAATATGAAACCAAAAGCCTTCAGTGTGAGGTTTCACACGTGGGTTTGGTTTGGCGGGTGGGTCGCCGCGCAAAATGCCACGCACATCGTCCCACGTTAGGCCTGCGGTAAATCGTGTAAACGCATCATCAGTGCGTTGAGCGACTGTTGCTTTCCAGCCAGTTTCACGAATCTGGCTAACAAGTTTTTGACCAATAATTGCCATAGTTGTTTGAGGTGATTTCGCATTTTTCGAAATCACTAAATCGCAAAATTATGCTCGAGCGATCCCTGTTATTTTATTACCTGTATTGACAAGTATTTTGGCTGCATCAGGATATTTTTTCAAATCAATTGCAGTACCATCTTTGCTTTCTACCAACACTTTGTCGGTTGCGTCTACGACTTCGAATGAGAAGCGATCTAAACCACGTGGTGCTGGTCCAGCGCGATAAGTTCCATCATACTGGAATTGTGAACCATGACACGGGCAAGAGAAAATCTTGGCGCTTTCGTCCCAACCATAGATGCAACCCAAATGAGTGCAGATCTTATAATGAGTCATAACGCCTTTCTCAGTGCTTACCATCCAAAATTTGCCAACGTTGTTGGGGGCAGGATTTCCGTTTAACTGAGGAAACTCTGAGACACCCACCGCTATTTTGCCACCAAAGTCGCCAGCGCGGAAGCGTGGGAATGAGAACAAATAGGTAAGTACAGCGCTTTCGGCGAGTAAGAGTGCCATTGATGCGCCCCAAATGTAATTGAGGAATTCGCGTCGGGTAACACCACCGGGCGGCACATAAACAGGTTCTTCGCGTTTTGCTGGCGCTGGGGCCGGTCGGGCTGGCATTGCAATAGCAGCCGCACCCCCTACTGGGGCGGCGGGCTTGGGCGCTGTGGCAACTGGTTTGGGTGCTGGTGCAGGGGCCGCAGCAGCGGTTGGCGCGGGTTTTGCAACGGGCGCAGGGCTTCCACCAGATTGGGCGGCTTTGGCCGCGGCGCGGGCACGTTCTGCTACCGACATGCCAGCTGTTGATGCAGCGACAGGGGCAGCAGGTTTTGCTACTGGGGTTGGTGCAGGGGCAGCTGTGGTTACAGGCGCAGGCGCTGATACAACAGGTGCACCACCTTCGCGTGCGGTTTGGGCAGCTTTGGCAGCGGCACGAGCACGTTCGGCAACCGACATCCCGGCAGTATTTGCGGCTGGGGCCGGTGCACTAACGGGCGCGGCAGCGGGCTTGGGCGCAGCAGGCTTGTCGGCGGCAGGGGCCGCCGGTGTTGGGGCTGCACCACCGGCACGGGCTTGTTGTGCGGCAAGGGCCGCAGCACGTGCGCGTTCAGCCACCGTCATTGGGGCTGCATTTGCGGCTGGGGCGGCAGGTTTGGCGGGTGCGGCTGATGCAGCTGGGGCTGGTGCGGGTGTCCCCGATCCGGCTTTGCTATCATCGGCAGAACTTGCCAACATCCATGCCGGTTTTTCCGACTGTTTGGGATTAGTTGCTTGATCTGACATCAATATTATTCCGTACTAAGATTAAGATGGATTATGAGCGTTTGCAATATATCACAGTAGATTTGCGTCCGTAGTGTGATTTAGCGGATGAGGCGATGACAAATGTCACGCAACGATTACAATAGGCTTCAACATGCTTTTCAGTGGTTCTTATTCTTATTTACGAAACGGGGTAGCGACTGGGATTCGTGAATCATGGTCAATTGATCAACTTACTTCGGATATGCTTATCATTCGTGCCGAGCGTGATGCCGCCGTCTTTGGTTCGCGGATTAAAGTTGAGGCATTTGGCCCTAATTTGAGCGATATTACCCAATTTCGAATTGATTGGGCAAATAATACACCGGGGGCGGTGCAAACAGCTCAGGCTATTTATACCATCGACCAATCAATGATTCAAGTGTGGCGCATGATTGATGGTGTTGAATCAAATGACATGATTCCTCGCCCGCCCAATCTGGTTGTTTCACCATTGATGCGTGTTTTTTATGGGGCTGTGCTTGCCAAATTGAGCGCTGCACGTGACGTTTGCCCTGTATTGGTACCGTGGATTCATCAACCAAATCATGCACAGTTATTGTTATCGGCGCAGTTAGACCCGCGCCAAGCAAAATTGGTAGCGCAGACCGAAATAGACGTGTCTGGGCATAGACATCGTGTTAAGCGTTATGAATATGTGGGGGGCAATTACACCGCTGACTCACAGTTTTGGGTAAATGAGGCAGGTTTGCTCGTGCGCTATACCTTTTGCCAAACCCCAGACTTGACATGGGATGTCTTGTTGGCTTCGCAGGATATAATCGATTAATCAATTTATTTTAGGAGGTGTCCATGTCAGCGGACATTTTTTTGTCGTCAAAAGTTAACGCTAACGTAAACGGTAAGAATGGTCATGACTCACAAACTGTATTTGCCGAGCAATTGCATTTGTGGGAAAACAACGAGCTGAGTGATTTTTTGCGCCGTGCGCCAGAGCAAAAAAAACACTACGAAAGCGAATCTGGTATTCCGCTTAAACGTTTGTATACACCATTAGACATTTCCGATACCCCACAATCGGAAATTGGCTTGCCCGGCCAATACCCATTTACACGCGGCCCTTACCCAAATATGTATCGTGGACGCAATTGGACGATGAGAATGTTTGCTGGTTTTGGCACAGGCGATGATACCAATCGGCGTTTTAAATATTTGGTGTCGCAAGGGCAAACTGGGCTTTCGACTGCCTTTGATATGCCGACGTTGATGGGTTATGACAGCGATCACCCAATGGCTGATGGCGAGGTGGGAGTTGAGGGTGTGGCGATTGATACGCTGGCTGACATGGAGGCATTGTTGGAGGGGATTGATCTCGAAAAAATTAGCGTGTCGATGACAATTAACCCAACGGCTTGGATTGTGTATGCGATGTATATTGCGCTGGGTCAAAAACGCGGCTATGACCTTAACAAAATGAGCGGTACGATTCAGGCCGATATTTTAAAAGAATATCAAGCTCAGAAAGAATGGATTTACCCCATTCGTCCATCGGTGCGAATTTGTCGTGATTACATTATGTGGGCGGCTCGCAATATGAAGCGGTTTAACCCAATTAGCCTGAGCGGTTATCACATTGCCGAGGCTGGGGCAAACGCAGTGCAAGAGGCGGCGTTTGTAATGGCAAATACCATCGCTTATGTTGATGAGATAACGAAGGCGGGGATGAATGTGGATGAATTTGCGCCGCGTTTGTCGTTCTTTTTTACCTCGCAGGCCGATTTTTTTGAAGAGATCGCAAAATTTAGGGCCTTGCGCCGCGTGTATGCCAAAATTATGCGCGAGCGATTTGGCGCACAAAACCCCGAGTCGATGCGGCTGCGTTTTCATGCGCAAACAGCAGCCATTACGCTGACCCGCCAACAACCTTATTTAAATTTGGTACGTACCGGTATTCAAGCTTTAACGGCGGTGTTGGGCGGCGCCCAAAGTTTGCATACCAATAGTTTTGATGAGAGCTATGCTTTGCCAACTGAAGAAGCAGCAAAATTGGCTTTGCGCACACAGCAAATTATTGCCGAAGAGACCAATGTCACAGCAGTGGTTGACCCATTGGGCGGCAGTTATTATGTTGAGGCGCTGACCAACGAGATGGAGAAACGAATTTTTGCTGTGCTTGATCACATCGACAGTATTGGCGGCACCGTTAAGGCGACCGAAGATGGTTGGTTTCAGCAAGAAATTGCCGATACGGCCTATCAGGTGATGCGACGCAAGGCCAAGGGCGAGAAGATTTCGGTGGGTGTAAATAAGTATGTGGATGCCGAAGAGAAAACCAGCTTTGAGATTCACCCGATTGATTTATCGTTACAAACTCGCCAAATTAAGCAATTGAGTGCGGTTAAGGCAAATCGCGACAATGCTCGTGTCGCCCAATTACTGAGTGAATTACGCATCGTGGCTCAAGACCCGACCCAGAACCTAATGCCAATCACGATTGAACTTGTTAAGGCTTATGCCACTATGGGTGAAATCGTCGATGCATTACGCGAGTTATGGGGCGCATATCACGAGACGCCGGTCTTTTAGTGAGCCGTGAGCTTTAAGCCATGAGCCATGAGCTTTAAGCCGTGAGCCGTGAGCTTTAAGCCATGAGCCATGAGCTTTTAGCTAAAAGCTCATGGCTCACGGCTTTAAAGGCTCATTCTTGAGATTAACGCCCGAAATGGTTGAATTGGGTTTAATACATATTCACCGGCATCGGCGGGCACAATAACTGTTTCAAAACGGTTTAATGTTATTTTTTCATCAGTGCAAGTAATTTCGGCGCAGCCCTCGACGATGGTGATGGCGTGAAAACTAAGTTGTTGGGTGTTTAATTGCAACATTTCAACTTGGCTTGTGATGAGATCAAGCCCAAAGTAGGGGCAGTGCACCAATTCAGCTTGGTCGGTTGGGTGCATTACGGGCGAATGGCGTAAATCGCCTGTGCCATTTGGGTCGCTCACTTCTACCGATTGCTCAATATGTAACTTGCGCCCAGTTGTAGCAGGGCGGTTCCAGTCAAATACGCGGTAGGTGATATCTGAGGTTTGCTGCACTTCATAGATCAACATGCCGGGGCCGATGGCATGAATATTGCCGGCTGGCATAAAAATCGTATCGCCAGCCATAACATCATGAAATTGCACCCAATCGAGAATGCTGCCATCGCGAATGGCCGCGGCTAATTGGGCTTGGGTTGCGCCTGTTTTTACACCTGCAATAAGCCGTGCGTTTGGCTCGGTTTGCAATACATGCCACGCCTCGGTTTTGCCCATCTGCCCCGCACCTTCTAGGCGAATGGCTTGTGCGTCATTAGGGTGAACTTGCACCGATAACCAATCGGCGGCATCGAGTAATTTAATGAGTAATGGAAAACGTAGGCCAGTTTGTGTCATTGCTTTTTTGCCAAGCAACGCCTCGCCGTGTTGGGCAGTTACAGCCGCCAAGGTTTGGCCTGCAAATGGCCCATTGGTGACGATATTGCCTTCGTAGACCAACCATGCTTCACCGATAGGCGGTTGGGCGGGGCGCAATCGTTGCCCTCCCCATACGCGCTCATGATATTGGGGGGTGAGTTGAAGTAACTGCATTTTATAAAGTGAAAAGTAGAAAGTGGAAAGTGGAAAGTGGCTTATGACTCGTGACTTATCAATCATGAGTCACGAGTCATAATTTGTAATTCGTAATTATTGCCACATTGCCCGCATAAATTTAATTTTTTCGAGCGTTTGGAAACTTTGACCACCTTCGTGGTTGTTATATTGCCAAATTTTTATTTGTTTTGGCCCTGCATAATGGTTATAGGCGGCAAATACGGTAGATGGTGGGCAAATATCGTCCATCAACGCAACTGAGAATAGGGTGTTTGCATGGGCGCGGGTGGCAAAATTAACCCCATCAAAATAAGACAAGGTGTTAAATACGGTATCGATTTTGTCGCGGTGGCGCTGGCAAAAACGGGCAATTTCGCTATAAGGGGCCGAATTGGTAATTTCGGTGGCGCGGCGATAATGACATAAAAATGGCACATCTGGCAGCGCTGCAACCACATCTGGCATTAATGCTGCCGAGGCCAACGCAATGCCCCCCCCTTGGCTGCCGCCAGTCACAGCAATCCGTGAGGCATCGATCTGTGGGTTTGCCCGCGCCGTTTCAATCGCCCGCACGGCATCGGCAAACACGCGGCGGTAATAATAGCTGTTGGGGTTAAGCACACCGCGTGTCATAAACCCCGGAATATGCGGATTAGAGCCATCTGGTTCTGGGTCGGGCGTGTCGCCGGTGCTCCAAGTGCTGCCTTGTCCACGGGTGTCCATCACCAAATGCGCATAACCAACATTGGCCCATGTTAGCCAATCGAATGGAAACCCGCGCCCACCGCCATAGCCAATAAATTCAACCATACACGGCAACTGTGTTTTGGCCGCATGTGGCACAATAAACCAACCTTTAACGGGTTGCCCACCATAGCCGCTAAAGGTAACGTCATAGGTGTCAACGGTGCGCAACCCAATATCAATTTGGGTGAATTGTGGGTTTAGGGGGAATTGCCGTGTTTCGCGCAATGTTTGCGCCCAAAAAGCGTCAAAGTCGTTCGGTTCGGTTCGAGTCGGCAAGTAGCTTTCTAACTTGTCGAGTGGTAGATCAAAAAAAGCCATCGTGATGAGATTTTACAGGGTAAATCATAAGTTGCCACGTAAAAAAGTCTCAACTTGGGCAAGTTATTATTTGGCTTTAGTCGGGGTAATGGTTGCACTTGCTGGCGCAATGGTTGCCGTCGGTGTTTCAGTTTCACCTATATTATTCAGCACAAATGACAAAAACAAGGGGCCAGCCGGTGCTGTTGGGGCGACTGTTTCCGTAGGCATTAGGGTCGCTGTGGGTGTTTCGGGCTGAGGTGTAACCGTTTCTGTATTTTCGTCTGTTTCGGGCGTGGCCGTTGGAATGGGTGTTTCGGTTGGGGTTGATGTTTGAAGAACAGGGGTTTGAGTGGGTTGAGGTGTTGCCGTGCTGGTTTTAGTCATCGTGATAACGGGCGTGGCCGTAGCCGTTGCATTCGGGTCAAACGTTTGTTGGCTTAACACCAGTGATAGCCAAACTGGCCCAGCAATTTGGGGAGTTGAAGTGACATTGGGGTCAGGAGTATTGGTAGGCGTGGCGGTTGGTGCTGCGGTTGCGGGTGGTGTGGCGTTTAAATATTGTGCCATAGCCGCGCAAACGGCTGGATACCATTCATTGGCAATTTTGCTATAGCCGTAGTCGCTTAGATGAACGCCATCGACCATATCGGCAGGGAAATTGACTGCTTCATACATATTTGCCACACGAACATTTCGGCCTTGGGCGGCTCGCTCACTGACAACGGTGGGAATAATATCGTCGATGTAATAGCGAAATAAATCATAGTCATACATGCCAGTGCTTCTGGGAATACGCGCAACGACAATAGCAATTTGAGGGTCTTTGCTTAGAATTTTGCTGATAAGCACATTTAGATTATCACGCGCACGAACTGTTTGGTCATAGTCGCGCATGTCATTTGTGCCAATCATAAGCAACACCAAATGTGGTTTTTGCCCATAACTATCTAAAACCTCAAATGTATGATCTATACCATCACTAATGGTGTAAATAAATGCTCCTGGGTATCCTTCATTGTCATAATCAGGTGGCTTATTGCCGGTCGATGATTGCTGAGAGCCAACATAATCAAGCTGAATCCCACTTTGTGTTAGGCTGTCCCACAGATTTGCACGATACCCCCCGCTGCCCACCCCGGGAATGGCCTTTACGCCATAAGTCAGCGAATCGCCCAACGGCATAATATTGAATTTGAACGAAGGCACTGGGCACGATGGATTAAACGCGGGTGTAACCGTTGGCACCGGTGTGTTGGTTGGGGTTGGCGTTTTGGTGGGTGTGTTAGTTGGCGTTGATGTATCGGTTGGGGTTGGTAATGGGGTGCGACTTGGTGTTGGGGTTGGCCCAGTAGGCGAAGGTGTTGGCGTTGAGGTTGGGGCTGGTGTATTCGTTAATGTGGGTGCAAATGAAATGGTTGGCGATGCGGTTGGCGTGTGGGTGCTAGTGCCGGCAGCCACCGTGGTCGATGTTGCGGTTGGAGCTGCCAATGTGGCGGTTGGCGTTGCTGTGTCTGCATTGGGTGAAAATTCTGCGCGAGCAACATCAGGTTGTTGATTTTGGGCGAGCATGATTAGCGCTGTGACCGCTAGAATCACGCCAACCAATTTCGCTTTGCTTTTGTTGTTAAACTTTAGATTTCTCATACCATTTGCTCTTTTGCCTTTGGGCATTCTCTTAGCTTTTACATTTTGGGGTATGTTAGCGCCCTAAAGTTGAGCACATTGCCTGATACCATGTATTTGCGATCTTTTCATACCCAGTTGCATTGGGGTGAATCCCATCAAAAAGATCATCAAGGGTTAAAACGCTATGTTGATCAACAAAATAAATTTGCGCCCCAGCTTTTTTGCGTGCTAACACAATATCACTAATCGATTTGTTTAAAATTTTTACCATTTGATGGGCCAAATCTTTATTGATGGGCGGGACCGAAGCAATAAACAAAGCGACATTAGGTTTGCCTTGGTAGATTCGGTCAATCACCAGTTCTAGATCTTTAGCAGAAGGTTCAATATCATAACGTTGTGCATCGTTTGTACCCATCATAAACAAAACGACATCGGGCTGATATTGTGCCGTCACTTCACGCATTCGGGGCAGCAAATCATTAATACGTCGATCATATAACCCTAAATGCGCTTTGGCGGCTGGGTTGACGGCGTTTTCATCAATAATGGGGCCAACAAATGTGGCTTTAACGCGTGCAGAGGTTAATTGGTTCCACAACAAATCGCGATAATTGCCTTGCACCCCCGCCGTAATCGAATCGCCCACCGCCATAATTTTGAGCGGGCTTGGGGCCGCACAAACCGATGGTCGCGCTGTCCATACACCATAGCCTAATAGACTAACAGTAATAGCACCAATCAAAAAAATGATGATGGGGCGAAACGAACGACTTTGCATAACTAATTATTGTCCGCTTTCAATCAAGCCTAATTCGGCACCACCTTCAATATTGAGCACCCCGGCGTTGGCATACACAGCCAATTTTTCGCGGCTGTCGGCAATATCGAGGTTGCGCATGGTGAGTTGACCGATGCGATCAGCGGGGCCAAATTCACCTTGCCCACTCTCCATCGTTAAGCGCTCTGGATGATAAGTGAGGTGTGGCCCAGTGGTATTCAAAATGCTATAGTCATCGCCGCGTCGCAATTCAATTGTCACTTCGCCAGTGATTGCTTTGCCCACCCAACGTTGCAAACTCTCGCGCAACATCATGCTTTGTGGGTCGAACCAACGGCCCTCATAGAGCTGACGCCCCAATTTGCGGCCCAATACACGGAAGTTATCGATTGTGCCTTCGTTATGAATGGCGCTGACCAAACGCTCGTAGCCGATAAACAACAAGGCCATGCCCGGGGCTTCGTAAATGCCGCGACTCTTGGCCTCAATAATGCGATTCTCGATTTGATCACACATACCCAACCCATGCCGCCCGCCAATTGTGTTGGCCTCTAGCACCAGGTCAACCATATCGGTGAAATCTTTATCATTAATGGCAACTGGGAAGCCCTCTTTAAAGGTAAGTTTCACCGTTTCATTTTGAATAGGTGTTGAGGCATCCCAGAAATTGACCCCCATGATGGGCTTGACAATATACATGCTGGTGTCAAGTTGTTCGAGGTGTTTTGCCTCGTGGGTGGCCCCCCAAATATTGGCATCGGTGCTATAGGCTTTTTCGCTGCTCATGCGGTAATCATGACCTTGAGCTACCAAAAATTCGCTCATTTCTTTACGCCCACCCAACTCAGCGTTAAATTGGGCATCGAGCCAAGGTTTGTAGATGCGCAAATTGGGGTTGACCAATAAGCCATAACGATAAAACCGCTCGATATCGTTGCCTTTGTGCGTGCTGCCATCGCCCCAAATATCGACCCCGTCTTCTTTCATGGCTTTTACCAACATTGTGCCAGTAATAGCCCGTCCCAATGGGGTGGTATTGAAATAAGTTTTACCCGCCGAGCTAATATGAAAAGCGCCACATTGCAGCGCTACTAGTCCTTCATAAACCAATTCTTTGCGGCAATCGATCAACCGAGCCTTTTCTGCTCCATATTTCAGCCCACGTTTGGGGATATCATCGTAGTTGTCTTCATCATATTGCCCCAAGTTAGCAGTGTAAGCATAAGGTATACCACCTTTGCTGCGCATCCAAGCGACTGCGGCGCTGGTGTCTAAACCACCACTAAATGCAATACCGATTTTTTCACCGACGGGAAGGGATTGGAGTATACGTGACATGTCTTGTAATTATAAAAATAAGTGGCGAGTATACCCAAACTCAATAATGATGCCAAGCAAACGCTTTTTTGCTGTTTTTCGCTTCATTCCGAATGTAAAATAAACAATCTCTATGCAAGCATTCTCTGTTCTTTGGCGATCTATGAAATCGGTCTGGGAGGATTTACTCCTTTTGGTTATGATGAATCTGTTAACCATTCTCGGCACATTTGTCATTATTCCCGCCCCGGGGTTATGGGCGGGTTTATACGTGGTGTGTAATCGTGTTGCGCGTGGCTATGCCATTTCGTGGGATATATTTTTTGGCGCGTTCCGCGAATATTATCGTCGTTTTTTACCGTTTTGTTTGGCCTCAACCATTATTACGGCCTTAATTGCCATTAATTTTATTTGGTACCCCAACCAATTTGCTGGCGAAAGTTGGGTGCCCTGGGTGCAAGGCGCTTGGCTGGCCGTAGGGTTTATGTGGACAGCGGTGCAGTTTTATGTGTATGCATTTTATATTGAGCAAGAAGACAAACGTTGGCGGATTGCCATTCGCAATGCGGCTCTCATTGCTGGTGCGAATCCGCTATACACGGTGCTGCTTATATTTTTTACAACACTTATTCTCATTTTGGTGGGCGGCATCATTCCGCCCGTGTTGGCTTTGCTTGGCATGGTGTTTTGGGTGATGGTGGGTACGACGGCTGTCTTAGACCGTATTTCTGCTTATCGCAAGCGCATGGGCTTGCCTGAAGAAAAAAACGAGGTGAATTAGATGAAACCTTGGATAATTGCGGCGCGCCCGCGTACTTTACCAGCTGCCATTGTGCCGGTGCTTGTTGGGGCCGCATTGGCCGCACACGAAGGCCATTTTAGTTGGTTGCCGTTTATTGCCGCATTGTTGGCCTCATTGCTCATTCAAATTGGCACCAATTATGTGAATGATGTCTTTGATTTTTTGAAAGGCGCAGATAAAAACCGCAAAGGCCCGACTCGCGCCACCCAAAGTGGCATGGTGACGCCGCGCCAAATGTTTATTGCCATTGCCATTGTGTTTGGGTTGGCAATGTTATTGGGCGTTTATTTAATTAGCGTGGGTGGCTGGCCGATTCTGATAATCGGCATCGCTTCGATTCTGGCCGGTATCGCCTACACCGCTGGCCCATTTCCATTGGCCTATAACGGGCTGGGTGATTTATTTGCCTTCTTGTTTTTTGGGGTGGTGGCGGTTGTCGGCACCTATTACACCCAAACTCTGCACTTTAGCGGTCTTGCCTTTGGCATTTCGATTCCGGTGGCTTGCCTCGTCACCGCCATCATTGTGGTGAATAATTGCCGCGATATTGAAACGGATCGCGTGGTAAATAAACGAACCTTGGCGGTGATGATGGGCGATATTCTCACCCGTTATTATTTTGCGGGGCTGATTGGTATTGCCTATGGGGTTGTCACTGGCCTCGGCTTACAATATAGCCTATGGTGGCTATTGCCTTGGCTCAGCGCCCCGCTTGCGGTTAAACTTGTTATCGATTTGTGGCAGGCGAAGCAAGGGATAGAATTTAATCGCTGTCTTGCTGCTACGGCCCGCCTTCATATGATTTTTGGCCTTTTGTTGGCACTTAGTTTAATTGTTAGCAAATAAACCAAGAACTGATTAGAGAACGGATTAGGGATTAGGGATTGGCCTATCGATCGTGACATAATTCCTAATCCTTAATCCCTAACCCCCAACCCTCAATCCCCAATTCCCAATCCTTTAAAAATGACCCCAGAAGAACGCTCAAAGCGTGTGCAAACCATGTTCTCGCAAATTGCGGGGCGATACGACCTGATGAACCGCGTCATGACCGGCGGGCGCGATATTGCGTGGCGGCGGGCTGCGGTGCGTGAGCTTAAATTGCCTAAAAATGGGCATTGTCTCGATCTTGCAACTGGCACCGGTGACCTCGCGTTTGCCGTGCTTGAGCAGTTTCCCGATGCTAAAGTCGTTGGGATGGATTTTTCGGAGGGCATTTTGCGCGGAGCGGTGAAAAAAAGCATTGACCGCGCTGAAAACCGCACCACATGGGGCGTTGGCGATGCCTTGGCTTTGCCCTATGACAATGCTCAATTTGATGGTATCACCAATGGCTTTTTGCTGCGCAATGTGGTCGATTTGCCGCGATGTTTGCAAGAGTTGCGCCGTGTGACCAAACCGGGTGGGCGCGTGGTATGCCTCGAAATCACTCATCCCCAAACCCCTATTTTTAAACAACTATTTCACATTTATTTCTACAAATTTGTGCCCATTATTGGCGGTATCATCAGCGGTGACCGACACGCCTATCGTTATTTGCCCAATTCACTTTCACTTTTTCCGCCCGCCAAACCGCTCTTACAAAAATTTCAAGAAGCCGGTTATCGTGAATCCTATTACAAATTGCTTGGCCTTGGCACAATGGCCATTCATGTCGGAATTGCATAAATAATTACGAATTACGAATTGGGGTGATGTCTTAAAAATTCGTAATTTGTAATTCGTAATTCGTAATTGAAAAAGATGGTTACCTATTCACACTTCCTCATGACAGCGCTGGCGGGTGATCAACTCAAGCGTCGCAAATTTAGCCCACATATCAAGGCATTTCTAATCGGCTCATTTATGCCCGATGTGCCGTTGGCGTTATTGACGCTTGGCTCGGCGGCATATTATTGGTATCTCAGCACCATTACGCCTGATTTCAACATGGGCGGGGCCATGATGCGGGTGTTTAACGAGCTGTATTTTCAAAACCCTTGGTGGATTGGCTTAACCAGCCTTTTTCACGCCCCATTGCTGATTGTCGTTTATATCGCCTTGGGTTGGGTGGGCATGAGGCGCGGCAAACGTTGGGGGCGAATGTTGTTTTGGTTTGGCTTAGGCTGCGCTTTTCATTCGTTGGTCGATATTTTGACCCATCATGATGACGGCCCGGTTGTGTTTTACCCCTTAAATTGGTATTACCGCTTTCCCAGTCCGGTAAGTTATTGGGATCGCCGTCATTATGGCGATATTTTTCGGGTGTTTGAAAATACGCTTGATGCCGCCATCTTGCTTTATTTTGCTGTTGTTTGGGTGCGCCAACGACTACAGAAAAAGTAACTTCGCGGTACAGAAATCGGGTTTCTGGAAGAAACCCGATTTCTAAATGCGCATATTTAGGTGTTTTGTGCGCTCTATGAGAGTTCAATGGAGATATTTTTATTCACCCCATTCATCTCGCAATACCGCATACTGATATTCGTCTTGCCAAACACCACCATAGCGAAAACTACGCTTAAAATGGGCTTCGCGCCGCAGCCTCAAACGCTCAAGCAAAGCCATCGACCGCAGGTTGGCGCAGGCCACATTCGCATAAATGCGATGTAGCCCCATATTGCCAAAACCATAACTGATGACGGCGCGAACCGACTCGGTGGCATAACCATGCCCATGATATGACCTTGCCAACGTGTAGCCAATCTCGGCCTGTTCACCATATGACACACGCACATAACAATCACCAATCAACATATTGTTTTCGCGCAGGGCAACGGCGATTTGCAGCCCCATTGCGCCATCGATGGGCGCAGTTGACATATCGTCGATAAAGATACGTGCGGTCGCCTCATCCATCGCGCCCCAAGTTTGATATTGCGCCAACTGCGCATCGTTGCGGTATTGCACAAAATAGGGTAAATCTGCCGACATAAAACGCCGCAAACGTAGGCGTGAGGTCATTATTTCATTCATTTTATGATTTTTGTGAGTCTTAACAAAAATTGATCGTCTTCACAGCAAATTAATACCTGTAAAGAGGTATGATAAGTTGCTTTGAGTCTATTCAAAACGGGACTGCGCTATTTGTTGCGCCGCCCCTTTCAATCCATTTTATGCATTTTGGGCGTGGCGCTGGGCGTTGCTGTCATTATTGCTATCGATCTCGCCAATCTGAGCGCCTCTCGTGCCTTCAGCCTCAGCACAGATACAGTGGCTGGCAAGGCTACCCACCAAATTATCGGCAACGCCAGCGGGCTTGACCAAGATATTTACCGACGGCTAAAAGTTGAATTGGGCATCCGCGAAGCCGCGCCGGTCATCGATGGCTATGCTACTGCCATCGAACTTGACCGCCAGCCTTTGCATATTTTGGGTATCGATGTGTTTGCCGAAGCACCATTTCGCAATTATTTGGGGGGCGGCAACGGCGGCACAAATACGGGCGCAGGCGGGGCCGATTTTAGCCAATTTCTCAGCCAACCCGACACCATTTTGATCGGCAAAGACACCGCCCAACGTTATAACTTGGGCATCGGCAGCACCATCACTTTTCGCCTTGGCGATCGTCGCCCAGTCGTGCGGGTGATTGGTATTTTGCAGCCTGCCGATGCCAACAGCAGCCGCGCCCTCGATGGCCTCGGCATTATGGATATTGGCGGGGCACAGGCGTTATTTGACATGCCGGGCAAAATTAGCCATATTGACCTGATCGCCGATGAGCGTACCGAAGTTGGGCAAATGCGTTTGGCACAAATTCGCGCCATGTTGCCGCAAGGCACTCAAATTGTGCGACCCGAGGCCCGCAGCCAAAGTGTTGAAAGCCTGAGCGATGCCTTCGAGCTAAACCTGACCGCCCTTAGTTTGCTGGCCTTGGTAGTCGGCATGTTTCTCATTTACAACACCATCACGTTTTCGGTGGTGCAGCGTCGCCCTATTTTTGGCATTTTGCGTTGTTTGGGTGTCACACGCCGCGAGATTTTTCGCATGGTGCTAACCGAGGCCATGTTGTTGGGCGCGATTGGCGGGTTAATCGGGGTGGTGTTTGGCATTGTGTTGGGGCGCGGGGCGGTGCAATTGGTCACTCGCACCATCAACGACCTCTATTATGTGGTCAATGTGCAATCGATCGAAGTTAGCCCGCTGACCTTGCTCAAAGGCTTTGTGCTGGGGATTGTGGCGGCTATTTTGGCAGCCTTGCCGCCAGCTTACGAGGCCACCAGTATTCAACCCATCACCGCCCTCAAACGCTCAAATGTCGAACAACGGGTGCGCGGGGTGTTATTGCCCATTGCCGCTATTGGGGTGGGCATGGGGCTTTTGGGGGCATTATTATTGTTGCTCAGCAATTGGCTGGTGCTTAATTTTGCTGGCATTTTTGGC
This sequence comes from Thermoflexus hugenholtzii JAD2, assembly GCA_945877855.1. Lineage (GTDB taxonomy): Bacteria > Chloroflexota > Anaerolineae > J036 > Brachytrichaceae > AQU-03. Next base: position 23,247 of record CAMDWA010000006.1, read on the forward strand.
GTGGTAATTGGGGCGGCGCTCATCGCGCCGGTGCTAACCTTGTGGCTTATGACGGCGGCTCAGCCAATTTTGGGGCGTTTAGGCGGGGTGATTGGGCGTATGGCGGCCCGTGGCATCGTCAATTCAATTTCACGAACCGCCGTCGCAATTGCCTCGCTCATGATTGCAGTTTCGGTCATTATTGGCTTGCAAAGCATGATCGGCAGTTTTCGCCAAACCTTGGTCAATTGGCTTGCCAGCACCATTGTGGCCGATGTTTACATTGGCTCGCCCGGCGGTAATGGCGCAGCCAATGTCACGCTCGACCCCGCTATCGTCGGCGAAATTCAAAATGACCCCGCCGTTGCCAACATAACCACCTTGCGCACGATTCGCGTCGAATATACGCTGATGCCGCCTACCATCGCCGCCGATACCAATGTGTTGCCCAAAACCGCCGCCCTACAAGCCGTTAGTGCCAGTTCAAATCGTCAACCTGCCACCTTTGTATGGACAGAACGGGCTGCCGCCGATATTTGGCAAAACATGGCCGAAGGCGATGTGATTGAGGTAAGCGAGCCATTTGCCAACAAACAAGGCGTAACCCGTCAAAACAACCGCCTTTGGTTGCGCACCGATGCTGGCCCGCGTGAATTTCGCGTGATTGGGGTGTATTACGACTATGCCTCAGACCAAGGCAGCCTCACCATTCGCCGCGATGTGTATGACCGCTATTGGCGCGACGACAAAATTTCAGCCATCGCTGTTTATCTCAAACCCAATGTCGAAGCCCGTGAGGCCGTTGATCGGATGCGCAAACAATTGGCCGGGCGCAATATTGTGGTGAATGCCAACCGTGACCTACGCGAAAGTGCCATGACCGTGTTTGATCGCACCTTTGCCATTACGGGCGCATTAAATTTATTGGCAACGGTGGTGGCCTTTATCGGTGTGTTGAGCGCCCTGATGGCCTTGCAAATTGAACGTACTCGTGAATATGGCACTTTGCGGGCTTGCGGTATGACCCTCACTCAACTTTGGCGCATGACCTTGCTTGAAACCGGTTTGATGGGTAGCACCGCTGGCTTGTTGTCAATGCCAACGGGTTTAATCTTGGCGATTATTTTGGTTTATATCATTAACTTGCGTTCATTTGGCTGGACCATTCAGTTGATATTAGATTGGCAAACTTTTGCACAAGCCTTGGCTGTGGCGGTGATAAGTGCCTTATTGGCGTGCATTTACCCCATGTTTCGATTGAGTAAATTACAAATTACTACCGCTGTGCGGCAAGAATAATGGAATCGAACCCTCCGAGGTCTTAGCGTCGCTTTGGGCTGAAACATTAAGTTGCACTAAGACCTCGGAGGGTTTGTATAGCCCTGACATTTTTCTGATGAAGTTATAAGCTGTCAAGACTGGCAATTTTGAGATAACTCGCATAAAATACCCGACTGGCAAAATGCCACCATAAATAAAAAGATCACCATTGCAATGTGTTGCAAAACCGCAGCATAGTGCAATGGTGATTTTAATGAATGATTTACTTAGCAAGGTTTAAAAATGTGATCTCGGCATTACGTCTTTTGGGGATGCCCCAATTATTGAGAAGATACAAGATAACGTTAATGTTTAAGATAAAGGTGAAGTGTAAATGATTTCGGATGAAGTTCGGCAACGAGTAGCCGAGGCATTTGCCGGTTTTGTGGGCAATGCTGATGCCACACATGCCCTCAAACGCTCATTATTGGTAGGGTTATCGAAAGACCCGCCTTCGCTCGACAAAACATTTTTGTTTAGCGGGCCGCCCTCAACTGGTAAAAGTGATTTGGCACGCCGCGTTAATAAATGTTTGGGCTTGCCATTTGTGCAATTAGATGGGCGAGCCTTGCGCAGCCGCGAAAAGTTATTCGAGATGATCGACGACTCGCTGGCTTCGCGCCAAATGTCGCCACGCAAAATTGAAGATCGCGGGGGGATGCCCGTATTTGAATACCCCGCCGTATGTGTCTATGTGGACGAAGTTCACTTAATCGGCCAAGGCGTGCAGCAATCGCTGCTAACCTTGCTGGAACGTGACGACTGTAGTGTGGTGCTTGAATATGGCAGCATTCGTAAAGTGGCGATGATGCCGGGCAGTGCTTATTTATTTGCCACCACCAAACCCGCAGATCTCGAGCGGGCTTTTCGCTCGCGCTGTTCAGAATTGGTGCTCAATCGCTATTCAAGCGAAGAAGTAAGCACGATGGTCAAACGGCGCTTTCCCGATTTGCCGCACGATATGATCAAAAGCGTGGCTGGCTCTAGCCGCCTCACCCCGCGTATTGCCTTCGATATTTCATCGGATTTGATGGACGAAATTGCCATTAGCGAAGATGATGACCTGCGGGCAGCGCTACGGCGGGTATTGCGCGGGCGCGGCATTTTGGCCGAAAATGGCATCACCCGCAACGACTTGCGCTATTTGCAAGTGTTGCGTAATCGCAAACCAGTCGGCGAGTCGGCCATTTTGTCGATGTTGGGCGATATTGATCGCTCAGTTATTCAAGATGATGTCGAGCCATTCTTGCTGCGCGAAGGCTACATCGGCATCAGCGAAAAAGGCCGCCAAATTACCCTCAAAGGCTGCGATGTGCTTGAGTCGGTGAAATAGGGGGGATTGGGGATTAAGGATTAAGGATTAGGGATTTTATGAGTCACAAGTCACAAGTTATGACTCATGACTTGTGACTTATTTTGGATTCCTAATCCTCAATCCTTAATCCCCAATCCTCTCCACCGGCACTTGAATTTCCAGCACAACCGGCGCATTGAAGTCTTGTAACTCATTTTCTTTGCCATAATGATGCAACTCGCGGGTTTCACTTTGGCGGCAGCGGTAGCCATTGGCCTCGATCCATTCAAACACTGCAATAATGGCTTGGGTGACATCTAACGTTGCCCCTTGATGCACCACACAGGCCGTTTCGGGCGAGGCCGGCAATTGGCGCGTGCCAATGGGTGCTAAGGCTAATTTACTGATCTCGCGCACAGGAATCACCACCGCCATTTCGGTATCGATATTGGTTTCGGTGTATTCGTGATTATGATACAACGCCATTTCAGTGCCAGTGCTTTTGATTTTGTGTTCAGTCAGTGTGTTGTAAATACGATCATAAGCCGCACAACGATAGCGCCCCATTTCAAACAAATTTGGGATCATGTGACGGGTGGAGACGATACTTAAAGCCTCTAACGACTTAACCGCGACATCATAACGAACAGGGTTATTTTCATTTTCAATTTGCCGCAAACGGGTGGCAATGCGTACTAGCTTTATTTGCTCTTCGGCAATTTGGCGCTCAATATCGCCTTGGCGTAGCCGCAACATGCCCTTCATTTGCTCCACCGGAATGTTATCGTTGAGCAGCCGCACAATTTGCTCGAGCGAAAAGCCCAAATCTTTGAGCGCCAAAATGCGGTTTAGTCGTGGCAATTGATCGAGCGTGTAATAGCGATAGTCGGTAAATCGATCAATATGTGCAGGTTTTATTAACCCCACATCGTCATAATGCCGCAACGTCACTATGCTTACTTGCGCCAAACGGGAAAAGTCGCCAATTCGTAACATGTTTTTCGAGTATAAGTATCTTAAATCAAATCGCTCGAACCTAACGTGATAATTTGCGCATGTTGATTAAATAACCGATGAATATCGGAATCATTATCATATCGACGACAATGGCGAACCCAGCTTGATAACCAAGATATTGCTGCCCATAGATAAGCACCAGTGCAACGAAAATTAGTTTGCTGATCGTTGCTACCGTCAAAACCAGCGGGCGACTTGTCAGGTCAAAAGCGCCATAGATGAGCATTGCGCCTACCAGTGCAATCAGCGCCCCCCAATTTCGCACCACAATTTCGGCCAATGGCCCTTCGATTGAAACCCCAAATGTAGAAAGCAACGCCGCTTGTGGCGCAATCGCGGCATAAATCATACTGCTCGTCAATATGCCAGATACCAGCATGATCCATTTCATTTTTGTGTTAACCCAAGTCATTTATTGCCCCTTTGTTAAAAAATAAAGTGCGAGTCCGGTCATGAGTTGAAACGTTATGGCCCCCGCAGAGCCAAATACCGACCATTTGGGGCCAAGATCAACGCCAATACTGCGTGTGACAAACCACCCCATCACCCAAGCCAAACCAATGATCCCGATCCAAATAATCGATTTTGGCAAAACTTGACGCAAAACCAGCCACTGCGCCAGCCCAATGCACAAACCCGTAATTGCGGCCCGCCCTAACAATTCATTACCAGCGGTTTCGCTCCCCAACACTGCGGTGCTAATCGCTAAACCTGCTGCCATACCGATGCTGGTGGCAAAAAACCATGAGGTTGGCAGCGCCAATCGTGCATTTAAAACAACCCATTGCACAAACCCAAGGGTTGCGCCTGCAATTGCACCAGCCAAAATAGCGCGTATTGGCGTATTGACAGCCCCAATTACATATGAAAGCACCCCTGCAATCGGAAAACCGATAAAGGCAATGCCCCAAAATAGCCAAAACCGTTCTGTTGGAATGAGATTCGCCATTATTTTTGACTTGCGGCGTTATGTTTATACCAAGCAACCGTTTGTCGCACCACCTCATTAATAGACGTGCCTTTTACCCCAAACGCCCGCTCAAATTTGCTGCTATCAACTACAAATGGCTTTTCAAATTGATAAAGCATCTCAACTACCTCACGCACCGGTGGCATAAAAATGCCTAGCCCTTGTAATATGAGTTTGGTGGCAATCGTGTAACGTGGCTTATGGCCAGCTTCGGTGAATACCATATTTATGATTTGGCGTTGGGTCAAGGCTGTGTCATTGGGCGCAAACCATACTTGCCCCAGCGCATCATCGCGCTCGCCCACCAACACCATCGCTTTTGCCATATCGCCAATAAAAGTATTGGTATGAGGTAGATCTGGGTTGCCAACCAATTGGGAGGCTTTGCCTTGAATGGCAGGGGCGATGGCGCGTTCACCCATGACCGCATTGGTGACAAACGGGCCAATGAAATCGGCTCCGCGCACAATGCCCACCCGTGCCGTGCCTGCTCGGTGCGCCGCCAGCATTTGGGCCGAAATCTGAGCGCGAATCTTGCCCTTTTTTGTGCTGACTTTTTCTGGCAAATCTTCATGCATGACCGCGCCATTGGTGTCGCCGTACATATACAAGTTATCGCCCACGATCAATTTAGCGTTGGCCTTGGCCGCCACCGCCAAAATATTTGCAAACAACGGCTGCATTAGCGTATCCCATTTATCATAAGGCGCGTTTACACAGTTGTAAATGTGAGTTGCGCCACTCGCGGCATTATGCGCACTCTCCAGATTAGCGACATCAGAAGCAATAACACTCACCCCTGCTGGTAAGGTTGTTGGAGCTTTGCCGCTACGGTTAACCATTTGCACCCGCTCGCCGCGTGCGGCCAAGTTCTGCATCACGTGAATACCCATCGGGCCAGTGCCAAAAATAATATGTTTGTTCATAAGCCCATCTTACAGTCTCAGGTTACCCGAGAGTCAAGGGGGTAAAACGGGCAATTTAAGATTGTCCTCATGTAAAATCAACCCGCCGACATGTTGACCTATATTTTGCGCCGTTTATTGCTCGCCATACCTCTGATGTTGGCAGTGGTCATTTGCAATTTTTTACTCATCACCTTTGCGCCGGGCGACCCAGTGACGCTGTTAGTGGGTGATTACCCCGCGCCCGAAGAATATGTGCGGCAGGTGCGGGCTGAATATGGCTTAGATCAACCGATTCCGGTGCGATTGGCGAGTTATCTTGGCCAACTTGCCGTCGGCAATTTGGGTTATTCATTTGCCAATCGTGTGCCAGTTTTTCAACTCATCACCCAGCGGGTGGGTGCTACCTTATTGCTAACATTGACGGCGCTAACCTTGTCGAGCATTGTCGGGGTGCTGCTCGGCGTAATCGCGGCGCGCCAACACAATAAACCGATCGATCTTGTGGCCTCGGCTGGGGCGTTAATCGGCTACGCCATCCCCGAATTTTGGTTGGGGCAATTGTTCATCTTGTTGTTCGCGGTCGGGTTGGGGTGGTTGCCTTCGCAAGGCATGCGCTCATCGCGCTCTGTCGCCACGGGTTGGGCCGATTTAAGCGATGTGGCATGGCATCTTGTTTTGCCTGCCTTTGCACTTAGTTTGCGCTATCTCGCCCTCATCACCCGCATCACCCGCGTTGCCATGATCGAGGTGCTCAGTTCAGATTACATTCGCACCGCCCGCGCCAAAGGGGCACACGAAAGGTCGGTTTTGCTCATACATGCCTTGCGCAATGCGGCTGCGCCGGTCGTTACTGTCATCGGCTACAACCTCGGTTTTGTATTAGCAGGCAGCGCCTTGGTCGAAACCGTTTATAGCTGGCCCGGCATCGGGCGATTGTTGTTTGAAAGCATCGGCAAACGCGATTATCCTGTGCTGACTGCTATTTTGCTCATGGTTAGTCTTACCGTCGTCATCGCCAATCTCATCACCGACCTTGTGCAAGGCTGGTTAGACCCACGGGTGCGAAATGCGTAATCTCACCAAAAACCCGCGGGCGTTTGGCTCATTCATGGTCATTGCGTTTTTTTTATTAATGGCTTTTGCCGCCCCGCTTCTGGCCCCATTTGACCCATTTCTGGGCGGCAGCAATTCGCTTCAACCGCCCGGCAGCGGGTTCTTGCTTGGCAGTGACCATCTTGGGCGTGATGTTTTATCGCAGGTGATTTATGGGTCGCGGGCCTCATTATTGGTGGGGTTGTTGGCTGCATTTAGCGCCAGCGCCATTGGGCTTTCGGTCGGCAGTGTATCGGGCTATCTCGGCGGGTGGTTCGACAATATCACCATGCGTGTGGCCGAGTTTTTTCAAACTTTACCGCGTTTTGTCTTAGCCGCCATCATTGTGGCGGTGTTTGGCGGCGGCCTGTTCAAAATTATCATTGTGATTGCCTTACTGGGCTGGATGCAAACCGCCCGTGTAGTGCGTTCGCAAGTGTTGCGTCTGCGCGATGCCGCTTTTGTCGAGGCTGCCACCCAATTGGGCGCGAGCCAATTTCGCATTTTGCGCACCCACATTGTGCCCAATGTCATGGCCTCGGTCATCGTCACGGCCTCACTCGATATCGCAGCCGCCATTTTGCTTGAAGGCGGCCTGAGCTTTTTTGGCTTGGGTGATGCCAATCTCGTTTCGTGGGGCGGCATGTTGAATCAGGCCCAGCCGTATATCCGCCAAGCATGGTGGATGGCGTTTTTTCCGGGCATGGCAATCACTCTTGTCGTGTTGGCCTTTAATTTGTTTGGCGATGGCTTAAATGAAGTGTTTAGCCCACGCAAACATGATTAACCTCGAAGATATTAGCGCATGACGTGGCGACGACATCAAGCTGCGTTAATCTTCGAGATTTAAAAAAATTAGCGAATGACAACGGGCGAAACCGCGTCTTGGATCAAAATGGTCGCCTCACCACGCCCATCAATGGGGGTAGCAACCAAATGTTTGCGGTTTTGTGTCCGATCAACAATCTCATAGGTCACGCGGCTGTTATCTAGCCACTCAATTTGATCATCAACATTGCGTTGCTCATTTAACACCGTCTCTTGCATCGTGGTTAAATCAAGCACGGCGGGACGCCAATCGCCCGGCTTTAGACGTTTCTTAAAAGCAATTTTGCTATTGTCGGGCGAAAGAGATGGACATTCGATATTTTTGCCAATGACATTTAATGTTTTGCTTGAAACATCACCTTTTAACAATAAAATTTCACCTGCGCTGCTTAATGTGGCATAAAACGTATTGTTGTCATTGGCAAAGGTGACACCCCAAAAATTAAAATCGACGGCTTTAAAAGGCTTGCTATCACGGGTAACAACAAATTGTTCTAAATCGCCAATCGTGGTTTTGTTGGTTAAATCGACAATCACTGTCTTGGTCGAGGCGGTGCTGCCTACCGACTCGTAATTGTGACCAGTAACAAATGAGGTAAACGCCCCATATCGCCCATTTGGCGACACTCGTGCACGGCTAGGCAACCCTTCGCTTACAAAACTATGTTTCACTTCAAAATTGCTGTCAAAGGCGCGGGCAAACATGAGTTGCACACCTTGCCCACCGCCTTGCGGTACTAAACACAGGCCATTGCCGCCCGCAAAATAAACCCGATTACACCCCAATGGTGCAATGGCCGAATCTGTCAAATTAGCCTCGACCAGCTTAACTTGGCTCTCTTCGCCTTCTTTTTGGCTTAGCATCAACATGCTGCCCGGTTTGATTGGGGCGATCATGCGTTGGGGGTTTGCTGCCTCATTGTTGCCCTGATTCGCTTGGCTTTGGGTTTGTGACGTTATACGCGGCTGTTGTCGCATTGCCGTCCAACCTAAATACCCGCCCCCGATCAACAATGATGCGCACACAATGCCACCAAACATCCATACCTTTGTCGAAGTTACCCCATCAACCTCAGAAACTTTTACACTTACTTTTTTACTTTTTTGCATCTTAACTCCTTTGAGCCATGAGCCATGAGCTTTGAGCCGTGAGCCGTGACTCATAGCTCAAAGCTCATGGCTCATGGCTAATAGGCTCATAGCTAATCATCATGCCCACCGGCAACGGCCCCAACATCGACCCGCCACAAGCGCAAGGCCGCCAAAATAACAACGACGGTCATGCCCGCCAAAAACACGCCAATGGCTTGCCCACTGCCTTGTGAACCCCACAAAGCCCCAAACACCACCGAGGCGATTAAACGTGCCAAACTGGTAAACGTGGTCAACATCGCCAAGCCGCTGGTGCGCAAATGGTCTGGCAAAATGGCACTTGCGGCGGCAATTAACACCCCATCGGTGGCGGCATAATAGCCCCCAAGCAATAAAGCATAAATGGGCAACGAGGCCATGCCAAAGACAGGCGCAATAACGAGCGCATAGGCCGCCATCAACAAGCCATAGCCTACAATAAACATGCGGGTGCGGCCCATGCGGTCGGCAATTCGCCCAAATGGCACCGCTAAAACCATATAAATGAGCGCCACAAATACAAATAACAATGGCACAAGCTCGATGCCAAAATTGAGTGAGCGCTGAAAAGTGAGATGCAGCAACGGGTCGCTCAGGGTGGTAAGACTAAACAACCCACCGATTAGGGCGATACTTCGAAAGCTTGGTTGTGCCAACAAACGCGCCACATCACCAATAGCGATGGTCTTGACTTGGGCTGGTGTGCCCTCGATAAGCCCATCGGTCGTTTTGCGATTTTGCACAAATAGCGATAACACGGCCAAACCGATCACGGCAAAACAAAAACTAACCACAAAAATGGCATCGTAGGCGTTGGCAGTAAAGGCCAATAACGCCGATGCGATGAGCGGCCCAAGCATCGCGCCAGCCGTATCCATTGCCCGATGCGCCCCAAAGGCCGTGGCAAATTGCGCTTTGGGCGTGCTGGCGGCAATAATGGCATCACGCGGGGCGGTGCGAATGCCTTTGCCGATACGGTCAACCAGCGTTACACCCGCTAATGCGCCCCAACTTGCCCCCGCCCCCAGCAGCCCAAGTTTGCAAATGGCCGAAAGCCCATAACCTGCAATAGCGACTTCTTTGTGTCGTTGCCAACGATCTGCCACATAGCCGCTAGCCAGTTTGACCAATGCCGCCGCCCCTTGATAAATGCCATCGATTACGCCTAATTCAAGCGGGGCCAGCCGCAACCCAAATGCTAAATATAACGGCAAGGTTGTGGCGATCATTTCAGACGAAATGTCGGTAAGTAAGCTGGTTATTCCTAAAAACAACACATTGCGGCTGATGCGCAGCCAGCTTGTGCGATCTTTGGTGTTAAGAATAGCGCCAGAGTTTTCAATTTGATACATGAATGTCGTTCCTTAGCTGGTGTTTAGGCAAGCCCTAATCACACATCATTCATGCATTGTAGAAATTCTATGGTGGTTTGACATCCAACAAAAGGGCGATTGTGACACCCAACTAAATGACAATCTGGCGGAGATTACCGTGGCTGGGCTTGTTTTTCTAAGTATTAAAACAAAGCATTTACTATGTGTTTTTGTATTGAATAGCTATTTTTCTGAGAAAAATCAAAGTAATACAACATTTTTTTGAGATAATTAGAAATGCAGTTACATAGAGACATTTCAATACAGCCAATTTTCTTATCTTTACCCCGTTATAGCTTCGCAGCATGCATAGATTCATCACATTTTTTACCATCAGCTTATTTGCGTTCACCTCCCTTTTTTTTTACCCTCAATATGCTGCGGCAAATGTCACCAATCCTGGGCTAAATGAGCCAAACAAAGCGGCGATTATTCATATTGTCAAAAGGGGCGAAACCTTATATCGCATTGCCCTGACCTATGGGGTGAACAGCCAAGCCATTATGGCTGCAAATGGGATGCGTAGCACCAAGATTATTTTAGGGCAAGCTTTAATGATTCCCGGCAAAAATAGTTCCAGCGTCCCCATTCGCCCCGCCACGCCCAAAATACCACCCAAAACAAGCATATTAGCACCTCCCTCGCCCCCCAATGCCCCCCAAAAAATATCATCACCTGTTGATCAAATTTATATGCCGGTCATTCTTGCTCATAATGAGCGGGTCGCCGCGCTTGGCGCAACCAATGTGCCGACGGCGGGCAAATATGTTTGGGTGAGCATTAGCCAACAGCGCATGATGATGTATGAAAATGGCAAATTGGTGCACGAGAATTTGGTCAGTACCGGGCGGGTTGGCTCAGAAACCGCCACTGGCAACTTTCGTATCAAAACCAAACTGGAGCGCCCCTATAGCCGCTTATGGAATTTGTGGATGCCAAACTGGCTTGGTATTTATGATGTTGGGCCATATGAAAATGGTTTTCATGCCCATCCTAGCACACCTAGCGGCACTGTGGTTTGGAAAGAAAGCCTCGGTAAGCCCGCTTCATTTGGTTGTATTGTGTTGTCTGACAGTGATTCGGCGTTGTTATATGCATGGGCCGATATTGGCACGCCGGTCGCCATTCGGCCCTAGGTCTAATTCCCTACATCTTTATCAAAGTATTTCCTTTCAATAGACTTCGTGTTTTTCAATTGCAATGTTCGTTGCAACCGTCTATTATTGATAAAGCAAATTCTGAATTGATGAAAAATTTTGCCGATTTTACTAAACTGAGGTTTTCGCCGATTTCACTATCCCTCCTCAAGCTACGCTTGAGGAGGGATAGTGAAATCGGCATTCCACAATTTTTACCCGTTCGAAGTATATCTATGCCTCAAAGCTAGGCTTGGGGGCATAGATAGTGAAATTGACCCTTCATCTTTTAGGCATTTGCGCTATTCAATAACATTGCCATGAAAAAACTCTTTACGCTCACATTTTTGCTATTTTCTCTTTTAGGCAACGTCTTATTTTCGGCGCAAACCGCAAATGCTGGGGGCGACCCCGCCGCCCCAGCGCCAATCGGCAACGCATTTACCTACGTCGTTAAACGGGGCGATTCTCTTTCGGTTATTGCTCGGCGTTATGGCATTACTTTAAATGCACTGGTGCAGGCCAATCGTCTCACCCGTTGGACCATTTACCCGGGGCAACAACTCACGGTGCCAAGCAAAACAACCCCAAGCACTGGTAGCACCACCCCACAAACACCCGCCCCAAGCAAAAATAAAAGTATTTATGTCAGCATTAGCCAACAACGTATGTATGTTTATGAAAATGGGGCACAAATTTATACTTTCCCCGTAAGCACAGGTCAGGCTGGCCGCGAAACGTTGCCGGGCAATTATCGTGTTAAAACCCGAATTAGCCGCGCTTGGGGTTCGGCTTGGCGCATTTGGATGCCAAGTTGGCTCGGCATTTATGATGTTGGTCGATACGAAAATGGTATACACGCCGTGCCCATCACCGAAAATGGTGAAGTAATGTGGGAAAACTCAATTGGGCAACCAGCCTCATATGGCTGTGTGGTGTTGCGTACCAACGATGCCGCCACACTATATCAATGGGCCGATTTAGGCACCCCCGTCACAATTCGACATTAAAAATAGCGTATGATGTATGACGAAAATGGTCATCTTCATTTCTCCTCATCTGGATGATATCGCGTTATCGTGTGGTGGGTTTGCGCATCAATGTGTGCAGGCCGGGCGCAAAACCGTCATTGTGAGTGTTTGCACTGCCGATGCCCCACCACGCGCACAACTTTCACCCACCGCCCTACGCATTCACGATATCGAATGGCGCTTAGGCGATCACCCCTACATTGTCCGCCGCGCCGAAGACATCCGCGCCTGCAACTTATTGGGGGCACAGGCTGTGCATCTTAATCTGCTCGATGCTATCTATCGCTACGGTGCCGATGGTAAACCCTATTATTTAGAAGATTTTATGGGTGGGCGAGTCATGCCTGCTGATTTTGCAACTCAAGGCCAACAGTTACAAGCTAGCCTACACGCCCTTCTAACCGATTTAACCCACAATCAAGATAAACACGCGCTAATGGGCGTTGTGCCCTTAGCCTTGGGCGGGCATATCGATCATGTCATTACCCGCCATAGCGCCGAGGCCGTGTTTGCAGAATGGGGTATTCCCTTGTCTTATTACGAAGACTTCCCCTACGCCGAAAAAGACGATGTGTTATCTCGCGCTGAAATGCGCGGTAAAACCGCCCACACAGTCGCTTTATCCGAAGCCGATATTAGCGCTCGCATCAACGCCATTTTGTGTTACACCTCGCAACTTGAGGCGGTTTTTCATGTCGAGCAACCCCCCAATGTCTTAGAGGCAGTCGCCAAACGGGTGCGTCGTTATGTCACCCACGCCAATGGCGAGCGTTATTGGCTTATTGGCAATCCATATCAACGCTTGGTGCGCGTCCCTACGGTCAATCAAAAAATATTTGGGACGATTTAAAGTTGCCCTTAAAGGCTTCGCTGATTTCCCGCCTACGCGGACAGAAATTGCGTCCCCGAAGGAGGATCTCGGCGAAGCCTTTAGGAGCGACATCAGTCGCAGAGGAATAAAGACGCGAGTTTGCTATCATCTTGACTCTTACAAAATCAGACAGATTTTTCTGGTTGATTCTGGTATTTATTTCTGCTGAATAGCCGTAAATGCGCGTCTAGGGACACGCATTAAGCGCTATGCTGAATTGGCTCTTCCCAAGTTTCGGCATACATTAGGGTAATGAGATCACGCGCAAACCCCATCAACCGCTCGCCAGCTTCACGGCCTTGCGGTGTATTCAGCGATTGGGTCAGCGTGGCAAAGTCGTTAAAAAACAATTCGTGAATGAGGTAATAAGCGGCCTCACCCCTTGGGGCGCCAATGGTGCGGGTGACAGTGGCCCGCAGCAAATTTGGCACTTTATTAATGACCGGCACATAGCTTTGCGAGAACACATTCTCAAACGATTCGATCTCGTTTGTGGGTGGTTTTTTAAACAGAATAATGAGTTTGACCATAACAGATATCTCAATTCTAAGCTAAACCATTACTCCCACTCAATCGTGGCTGGCGGCTTGCTCGTGATGTCATAAACCACACGATTGATGCCCGACACCTCATTGACAATACGGCTCGAAATGCGGGCGAGTAAATCATAGGGCAATTTAGCCCAATCGGCGGTCATAAAATCATCGGTGGTGACAGCGCGAATGGCGCATGTTTCGTGATAGGTGCGTCCATCGCCCATTACCCCGACTGAACGCACCGGCAACAATACCGCAAAAGCCTGTGAGGTTGCACCCACCCCACGTAATAAGCCCGCCGCGCCTAATTCATCGGTCACAATCTTGTCGGCAGCCCGCAAAGTCGCTAATCGCTCCCACGTGATCGCCCCAAGACAGCGCACCGCCAAGCCCGGGCCGGGAAACGGCTGCCGCCATACCAATGAATCAGGCAATCCCAATTCTGTGCCGACTGCCCGCACTTCATCTTTAAACAAAAAACGCAACGGCTCAACCAGCTTAAATTTCATATCGGCGGGCAAACCGCCCACATTGTGATGACTCTTGATCTTGGCGGCGCTTTGTCGTTCTGGCCCGCGTGATTCAATCACATCTGGGTAAATGGTGCCTTGGCACAAAAAGCCAGCATTTTTGTTGGCGCTGATGGCATTTTCGAAGGTGCGAATAAATCTTTCGCCAATAATCTTGCGTTTTTGTTCGGGGTCAGTCACCCCACTCAGCGCCTCGATAAAATCTTCGGCAGCATTCACGGCCACCAAATGTGCCCCCAAATTGTCGCGAAAAGTTTGCACCACCGTTTCCGATTCGCCCGCCCGCATCATGCCGTTATCAACATAAATACAGGTTAATTGGTCGCCGATGGCGCGATGTACCAATGCCGCCGCTACCGACGAATCGACCCCGCCGCTCACACCCGCAATCACATGCCCATCGCCCACCTGTTCACGAATTTTGGCGACTGCTGCCTCCACCATCGAGTCGGCTGTCCATGAGGCCTTTACCCCAGCCACTCGTAAAAACGATTGTAATAAAACCGTGCCATGTTCAGTATGATTCACTTCGGGGTGAAACTGCAAGGCATAGATCCCACGGGCTGGGTTTTCCATCGCGGCAATCGGGCAATCGGCGGTTTGGGCAATAGCGCTGAATCCGGGCGGCAACGCCTCAACTTTATCGCCGTGGCTGGCCCACACATTAAATGCGCTCGGCAGTTCGCCGAAGCCCGGCAAATGAGACGGCGCTGTGCGCGTCAATCGCGCTCGACCATATTCACGGGTGGCAGACCCCGCCACATGCCCACCCAGCGCTCGCGCCAATAATTGCATGCCATAACAAATGCCCAACACCGGCACACCCAGTGCCAAAACATAGTCGGGCAAAGTTGGCGCACCAATGTCATAAACCGAGTTTGGCCCGCCCGAAAGAATAATGGCGCGGGGGTTTAACGCCACTATTTTGTCGGCAGGCGCATCGTGGGGGAATAACTCACAATACACTTTGGCTTCACGCACGCGCCGCGCAATCAGTTGTGAATATTGCGAACCAAAATCAAGAATAACTATACAGTCCATTTTTTGTAAAATTTACAGATTAAGAAAAGTTGCCGATTTCACTGATCGATATCATGAATCACGCACCACAACCAATGTGCCCGGGCTGCTGCGGCTGGCATATTGTCGCGCCGCCACCGCATTGGCACGCGGGGTGCTCCAGCGCCAAATCCACATTGCATCGGCGCTACTCAAATTAATGCAGCCGTGTGTACGGCGAGCACCCCAATCAAAATGCCAATAAGCCCCATGAAAAGCAATTCCAGAATTGGTGAAGTAAGTTGGAAAGGGCACACCCGGTAAATCATAGGCATCGGTTCGGCCTTGGGAGCCGCTCATGTGGGTGGTTGGTGCTTTTTGAATGACGCGATAGCGACCCGCTGGCGTATATTTATTTGCCACCCGCTCACCACTGGCGCATTTGGCTTGAAAAACGGCGCGGTTATTTTCAAATGCCGTTACCAAATGGGTGCGCAAATCAACATCGAGCCGTTTATTGGCGGTGTTAATATTGGCCGAAATGGGAGCAAGCTCGGCAGGGGTGAAGCGCCGTAAGGCATAGGCTGGCACATAGCCGCCCCCACGCACCCCATCACTAATTCGATACCACCATTCGTTAGCGGTTTGCATCCCATCAACCACGCGATAAACCGAGCTGTAATAAGCCAAATAATTTACTTTGGCCGAGCGATTTGGCAGAGCCAAAATACCGACATAAGGCACAGTGACCTCGGCCCAAAACTTGGCGCGGGCCTCGGTCACCGAGACGGGCGCATTCGGGCGGTCATCCACCAACTGCACATAAGACGAATGCACATACCCCCCCGCCGTGCGAAACCATACCGCGTTATTATTTTCGCCATAAGGTGTGCCTATTACTTGCTCAATAATAGGTAAAACGGTATTGGCTGGCAACACCGGGCTGCTTTGGCTGCCAATGGTGGGCGATGAATCGAGCACATAATCGACTGTTAGCCGCAATTTGGGCAGCGGTGGTGGCACAGCGCTTTGGCGCGCATAAATAAGCCGACTCGGCAAGTTAACCGCCGTCAGCGCCAAAGTGCTTTTACCTATAACAGTGAGAAGTGAACGACGTGAAATCATGGTAGCAAACCATTAAACCATGATGTGTGCATTATTGTTGCCAACATTTAATGATTAAAAGGCAATCTTGCCATCATCCATATTGATGATGGTCGCAAGCGTTTCAATGGGCACACCATATTGCGCCAACAACGCCCGCCCACCTTCAAATTGCTTTTCAACCAATGCCCCAATGCCAACCAATTGGGCATCGGCTTGTTGCACCAACCGCACCAACCCCTCGGTGGTTAAGCCGGTGGCTAAAAAGTCATCAATAATTAAAATACGCTCACCCGCATGAACAAACTCTGACGACACGATTAAATCAACCATCACACCTTTGGTGTGAGATGGGGCTTGGGTGTGATAAACCTTGGCTGGCATGGTGATGGGTTTCTTTTTGCGGGCATATACCACTGGCAAGCCCAGAAATGCCCCCGTCATCACCGCCGGTGCAATGCCCGAAATCTCAGCCGTTAATATCTTTTGTGCGCCCACATGGGCAAATCGTTGTGCCAGTGCTTCGCCGCAAGCTTGCATCAACACTGGGTCAACTTGGTGGTTGATAAACCCATCAACCTTCAAAATCCCATTTCCGAGATTACGACCATCGCGCATAATGCGCTGTATAAGTGCGTCCATTTAGATAGTGTAGCAGACACACAAAAGACAAAACGCTAGATAAAACCGTGTTATTCGTTACGGTTAATCTACAAAAACCGGCAAATGACCAAGCGCAATAATATGTGACCATTTGGCGCGGTCGCCTTCGGTCAAAATAGCAGCATCGCCAATCACTTCGGCGTTGGCTTTTTGCAAAATTAAGCGCATCCCTTGCAAAGTGCTGCCTGTGCTGATTACATCATCTAGCACAATCACTTTTTTGCCGGCAATGAGTTCGCGATCTTTGGCATCTAAATATAGTGTTTGGGGTTTGCCGGTTGTGATAGACAAGGTTTCGGCTGAGATGGCATCACCCATATAAGGTTTGTAGGTTTTGCGCAATACCACGTAGGGCATTGCCGTGTTTCGCAAAAGCCCCACTTCAACTGCTAGGGCATGTGCTAATGGAATACTTTTGGCCTCGGCAGTTACGAATATTTCGGCTTGTGCAGGGATTAATTGTGCCAACGCCTTGGCTGCTGCTTGCACCAATTCGGTATCGCCCAAAATATTTAGCACGGCGATCCGAACTCCGGGCGCAACTGCCATTAACGGCAGGTCTCGCTTAACCCCAGCAATGATAATAGGATGTGTATCTGACATAATAATCGTTAAATATACTGAAAAAACCTAGTTCTGAGAAATTTTATGGATGGATGGTATCACCTCAAAAAACAGGGGTAAGTAAAACAAATTTTCGCGAACTCACTATATGACCTTTGCCACTGCCCGCAAAGGTCATATAGTGAGTTCGGCATTACGCCTTTTGGGGGTTCCCCCAAATTATTGAGACGATACACGGGCGCGACTACAATTTTACAAGTCCAGAATCATCTTGACCGCTACAGATTTTGGCATTCTGTTTATTTTCGCTCGATCTGCGCCCCTAATTTGCGCAATTTCTCATCAAACTTTTCGTAGCCACGCTCAATTTGCGAAATATTACCGATCACGCTTTCGCCTTCGGCACACAAAGCCGCAATTACCAGCGCCACACCAGCCCGAATATCGGGGCTTTGCACACGATCATCGTGCAATTGTGATTTGCCTTGAATCACGACACGATGAGGATCGCACACCACAATTTGCGCCCCCATGCCTATTAAACGATCGACAAAATAGAGGCGGCTCTCAAACATTTTTTCGTGAATCATGATCGTGCCTTCGGCTTGGGTAGCTGCCACGACCACAAGGCTCATGGCATCGGCTGGGAAGCTCGGCCAAATACCATCATCGATTTTAGGAATGGCCCCACCAAGGTCTGGCACGACTCGTAGCTGTTGACCGCCCGGCACAAAAATATCTTCGCCGCGTCGCTCAAATTCAATCCCCAAGCGGCCCAACATAATATGCGTCATGCGGTGGTCTTCGGGGCGGGCATTGCGAATGAGAATCCCATCGCCGATGACGGCCCCCAACACGATAAAACTGGTCACTTCGATGTTATCGGTGCCGACTGTAAATTCACAGCCATGCAATTTTTGCACGCCGTGAATGGTGAGCACATTTGAGCCAATATTATGAATATGAGCGCCCATTTTGACCAAGCAATGACACAAGTCTTGCACATGAGGTTCGCTGGCCACATTGCGCAAAATGGTGCTGCCCCGTGCCAAAACAGCGGCAGTGATGGCATTTTCGGTCGCGGTGACACTGGCCTCATCCAACATAATATCGGCCCCGGTAAGTTGCTGCGCCGAAAACCCAAAATCGCGCCCAATATTGATCTCGGTGCCCAAGGCCCGTAACGCCAAAAAATGGGTATCGAGACGGCGACGCCCAATCACATCACCGCCGGGTGGCGGTAGGGTAATTTGGCCGGTGCGGGCCAACATTGGCCCAGCCAATAAAATGCTGGCGCGAATGGCGCGACATAAATCTGAATTGAGGGTGGTGGTGTTAACATTTTTTGCATGAACACGCACGCTATTGTCAGCAACCCATTCAACGTTAGCCCCCAATGATTCAACTAATTTAAGCAATGCCAACACATCACGAATGCGTGGCACATTGTGCAGGGTAACGGGTTCATCGGTAAGTAAGGTGGCGGCAATGAGTGGAAGGGCAGCATTTTTGTTGCCTGATGGTGTAACTTCGCCGTGAAGTCGCACACCACCTTTAATGACATATTCTGGCATGGTTGTATCTTCGGTGAATTTTACGCACTTATTAAGTAGCGCGATGGGCGCAAAGTATACAAGTGCCTGACGCAAACAATAGCAATTAAAACAAATTTTTGCCGAAATCACTATGGCAGCCTGTTGGGGAGTGCCCCGAATTATTGAGAAGATATGTAAGCAGCTTATAAATTAGAGATAATTCAACCTTGATATGCCATACGATTTTTCAAACAAAGTAGCCGTAGTCACCGGCAGCGGACGCGGTATTGGGCGCGCCATTGCGCTGAATCTTGCCAGCCAAGGGGCCGATATTGTGGTTAATTATTTTCGCAAACGCGAGCCAGCCGAAGAAACCATGCGTGAGATCGAAGCGATGGGGCGCAAAGCCATTGCTGTAAAAGCCGATATGGGCGAGCCAGACCAAATTGAGAAACTAATCGACGAAGCCGTTAGTGCCTTTGGCGGTTTCGATATTTTGATCAATAATGCCGCGTCGGGTTATTTTCGGCCTGTGCTCGAGCAAAGAATTAAGGGTTGGGACTGGACGATGAATATTAACGCCCGCGCTGCGCTGTTTACATCGCAAAAAGCCGCCCCCATTATGGCCCAACGAGGTGGTGGGGCTATTGTCAATATGATGAGCATTGGCAACTTGCGCACCTTGCCCGATTATGTTGTCATTGGTGCATCAAAAGGCGCGCTCGAAGTGGTGACGCGATATTGCGCAGTTGAGTTGTCGCCGCTTAATATCGTGTGCAACGCCGTTTCACCCGGGGTGATCGAAACTGACGCGCTTAATTACATCACCTTTAAAGATCAAATGGTGAGCGGCGCTATCGAGCGCACCCCTGCCGGCAAATTGGTTACGCCTGATGATGTGGCTAAATGTGTCGCCTTTTTGTGCAGCCCCGATGCCCACATGATTCGCGGTCAAACCATCATCATTGATGGTGGTTACACGATCTCCGCAAAATAGACATATTCAGAAAATTATAAAGTTTTGTCAATGTCACTATCCCTTTTTAAAGGCGGCTAAATTATTGGCCTAAGTTTGAGGAGGGATAGCAAAGATGAATGATGAAACGGTGGCTATACGAAGCCAATAAAGTGCGCTGCTTTTAGTAACCCCTAGAGCATTCCATTAACCATTAACCATTAATCATTAATTTTACTGTTATGTTAATTGACATGCCTTGGCGTATCACCAATAATGTTCGCCGCGTGCTGGCGTTGCCGTTTATACGGCTGGGCTTTGCCTTGCATGGCATACGCTGGGGGCGTGGTTGGGTGATGTTTGGCATGCCTACCATTCAGCGTTATCGCGGCAGCACGATTGAGTTTGGCGACGCTTTGTGGATGCGGTCTTGGCACGCGAGTAACCCATTAGCGCCGAATCATGCCTGTGTTGTTGCTACCCGCAGCCGCAATGCCATCATTCGCGTCGGCAACAATTGCGGTTTTACTGGCGTGAGTTTGGTCGCTATGTCGCAGATCGAAATTGGCAATAATGTTGTTGTTGGCGCGAATGCCGTCATCATCGATACCGATTTTCACCCACTCGACCCCGCCGAAAGACTGCGCGATTTTAACGCTGGCGCTCATGCCCCCGTTATCATTGAAGATGATGTCTTTATTGGGATGCATAGCCTGATTTTAAAAGGCGTGCACCTTGGTAAAGGTTGTACGATTGGCGCTGGTAGCGTGGTCAGCCGCAATGTGCCGGCAGGCGCAGTTGCAGCGGGCAACCCAGCCCAAGTGCTGCGTTAGCGCTTGCGCTAGCTAATTTCTGAGACTTTCGCCTCACGACAAGCCTGATAAAATTGCTCAGAATTCTGATATCTTGGGCGAAACAGGTTATTTTTTACCGGTGTTTAAGGCACATTTTTGGAAGGGGATTAGCCACTTGGTTATTGCCATTGGGGTGGCAACCACCAATTTTGGACCTTCAATTTATGCTTCGCCTAATAACGCAAGCCATTACCAAGCAGCCCCGCCTGTCAAAATTATGGCCTTGGGCGATTCACTCACGGCAGGTGAGGGCGTAAATGGATACCAAAGCTATCGTGGGTATTTATATCAATTATTAACGACAGCCGGGCATAAAGTTGATTTTGTAGGCAGTCAAGCTAGCCCAACGGCGACAGAAGCCGATGAAGACCATGAAGGCCATGCTGGTTTTACCATTGGCCCAGATAACGCCCGCTATTGCAACATGATTAACAACGAATTGGCTTGTGGCACTGAACATTACAACCTATATGACAATGTTGAAAATTGGCTTAAACAGAGCAACCCAGACATTGTATTGTTAAATATCGGCATCAACGATATGCTACCGCAAGTCGTTGCGGTTGGTGGGGCTGGGGTAAATCGTAGTGTCGATCCTGATCGTGCCGCGCCGCAATTAAAAGGGTTAGTCAACCGCATCCGAGAGTTTGCCCCAAATGCAAAAATCATTGTATCCTCATTATTGCGGGTCAGTTGGCGCGATGGGGCCGATTGGCCTGCATATCGCATGGTGAACACAATGGCGCGTGAGCTTGGGCAAAACCGCGATGATGGCATCTATTTTGTTGATTTAAACGCTATTTCACTGCAAAGTGGTGATTTTCATGACAGTTTGCACCTTACAAATGCTGGGGCGCGTAAAGTTGCCCTTGCTTGGTTTGAAGTCCTCAATCCATTATTGCAAAATTGGCAGCCGATAATTGTGCCGACCCCAACCCCTAAAATAGAGCCAGAAGTACAGCCGTGCGAAGGAAATTTGCTAAAAAACCCGACGTTTGTCGAGGGTTTAGCAAATTGGGAAGATTGGGGCGGGGCGGTGGTTTCGGGTGAGTCACATGTTGGCCGAGCGTTGCAAATTGGCCCAAGTGTAGGCGGCGCAGGGCAAATGGTTCCGGCCATTGCCGCATCGAGCTACACCTTGTCGTTATGGGCCAAACGTACTGGCAAGCCAGTTTGGGCTGGTTTTGGCATTGCATTTTGGGATAGCGGCAATAGCAAATTGGCGATGTATTCGATTGATAATATTGCCAGTACGTATGCAACTTATACCATCACGGCGGTTGCGCCGTGGGGGGCAACCCGCGCCCAAGTGTGGGCGTGGACCAATGGCGAAGATGGGAATTTGTATGTTGATGATATTTGTTTATTGCCAACATGGTTGGCACAACGCAATGCACCAGTCGCTGCTGCCATAAAACCAACGCTTACTGGCACCCCATTTATACAGCCTAAATTGATAAACACCCCAATGCCTAAACCCGTAACCCGCCAAGCGGTTGCGCCCGCTGCAGCACGTAAACCACCGCAGCCAGTTGTGCAGACAATTAAAAAACAGGTGCGTGCTACCCCAACCCCAGTGCGCAAGCGTTAACCCTTTTCGTTTGCTGGCTAAAATACAGTCTTATGACTGTTCAAAATATTTCCTCCCAAAATCTTAATTCTGAGCGCTGGGTTTATATTGGAACCTATACCGAAAAACTGCCGCATGTAAATGGCAATGCCGAAGGTATTTATCATGCCAAATTTAATACCAATACAGGCGAGTTGCGAGTGCTTGGTGTCACTGCCGGTATTTCCAATCCGTCATTTCTTACGTTTCACCCAACTTTGCCAGTGCTTTATGCTGTGAGCGAGGCCACTGGCGCATTAGGCGAGGTGATCGCCTTTAATATTGATGCCACAACAGGCGCATTAAGCGAAATTAACCGCCAAAGCACACATGGCAATTCGCCTTGCCATGTGGCGATTGATGCAACTGGGCATTTTGTTTTTGTGGCTAATTACAGCACCGGCAATGTGTGTATGTATAACGTGCAAGCCAACGGTGGGTTGAATGCCGCAAGCGATGTGGTGCAACATCGCGGCAGCAGCGTTAATGCCAGCCGCCAAGAAGGGCCACACGCCCACTCAGTGACGCTTGACCCGCAAAATCGGCATGTGATTGCAGCAGATTTAGGTCTTGACCGCTTGATGGTGTATGCGTGGGATGCCAATAAACTGGTGAATACAGGCACTGGCGCAACCCCAGCCGGGGCCGGGCCGCGTCATATTGCATTTCATCCTAAATCTTATGTTTATGCCATCAATGAGTTAGATTCAACCGTAACAGCTTTTCATTATCACGCGGCAACGGGTGAATTAACCCCAATTGAGACTGCTTCAACCGTCCCTGCTGATTTTGGTGGCACAAGTTATTGCGCCGATATCCATATTGACGCAGCGGGCAAATTTTTATATGGCTCAAATCGTGGGCATGACAGCATTGCTATTTTTGCAATTGATGAGAGCAATGGCAAACTAACCGCGCTTGGCTATGAGTCAACCCAGGGCAAATTCCCGCGAAATTTCGCCATCGATCCATCGGGCAAATTTTTGTTGGCGGCCAACCAAAACAGCAGCAGTATCGCGGTTTATCACATCAATGCCCAAACCGGTTTGCTTACGCCTACTGGCCAAGTGTTAGCCGTGCCAACCCCAGTTTGTGTGGCTTTTTGGAGATGAGCCATAGCAAGCCATGAGCCATGAGCCGTGAGCCGTGAGTTTTGAGTCATAACTCAAAGCTCAGAGCTCAAAGCTCAAAGCTCATGGCTCACGGCTCATGGCTCATGGCCATCAACTTGGCGCTAAAATGATTGGGTGGAAACACCCGATTATCGTTTTCTTGACCTTGCGGGCAGCCATGCCGATTTAGGCTATGAGCTTGGCTCACAAGACCCACCATTTAAAATGCAGCCGTGGTGGGCCGCACCGGCCTCATTGCATTTTACAAATGAATGTTTGGCAGTATTAAATGAGATTGCCCCCGCGCTGGTTGAAGAAAATAAGGCCTATGCCGAAGCGCAACGACAATATTTTGCGCCATTTTGGCAGCAATGTTGTCGGGTTGACCTCAAGGCGCGTATTCGGGTGCGAGCTGGTTTTGCGCCCTCAAATGATGCCGAAGGTTGCTCTACTTTTGCATGGCGGGTTGGGCCGCACATGTTAATTGGGCGCAATTATGATTATTGGCCGCAACAAACCCGCCGCCAACGTATTCGTTTTACATCGGCAAACGGCGAAAGCAAATTTTATGCATCGCTGGGGGCGCGGGGCGGTGTGCCAGCCGGGCGCTATGATGGCATTAACCAACATGGCGTTTTTATTTCATTGCATGTGGTGATGACCGATACACCGCGCGAGACAGAAATCAAGCCGGGCATCCCCTTTCACTTGATGGCACGATTGGTGCTAGAAAATTGTGCAACAGCGCGTCAGGCGCTTGATTGGTTGTTATACATTCCGCACCTTAGTTCGCTCAATTATTTGGTGGCAGATTCGCAAGAGGCATTTGTGATTGAGGCTGACCCACGTGCCGTACGCCTGCGCGAGGCTGGCAATGCTTGTATTGCTGCGACCAATCACTTTACCCACCCAGATTTGTTGCCATTTCAAGGCCGCCGTGTCACGCGCAATTCTGAATGTCGTTTGGCGTTTTTAGCCCAGCCGCAAGTTTCATTCAACCCAATAACAACCCAGACCTTGTTAGACATGGCCGAGCAAATAATGGCAGATCGCACCATACCTATTTGTGGGCGCGGCGGGGCGCTCAGCACACTTTGGTCGTGTGTGGCTGAATTGACAACGCGGCAGGTGCGTTATGCGCCCGGCCAGCCCGGGCTTGTGCCATTTCAGACGATGCCACTGTAACACTATACAATCGCGCCCAAATGAAACAAACAACCGAACCCGTTAAAACTATTGAGTGGGTGATCCTCCCCGCTGGCGGCACTTGCCGTATTATTGACCAAACACTGTTACCCACCGAGCTAAGATACATTGATATTGATGATGCTGAGGCGATGTGGGAGGCCATCAAAATGTTGCGTGTGCGCGGTGCGCCTGCCATTGGCATCGCGGCGGCATTTGGGGTGTATTTAGGCGTGCGCCACAGCCCGGCGGCCACAATCGATGCCTTTATCGCCGATGTGAATCGGGTGGCAGCCTATCTTGCGACTTCGCGCCCCACAGCGGTTAATTTGTTTTGGGCGCTCGATCGGGTGAAGCAATTGGTGAATACAGAGGCCGGATTAAGGATTGAGGATCAAGCCCCCGCCCAATCCAAAATCCAAAATCTAAAATCTAAAATCCTCAATGAGTCCATTCATATGATCGCTGAAGACAACGCGGTATGCCGTGCTATTGGGCAGCATACCGTAGCGTTGATTAACGACGGTGATGGCTGGCTGACGCACTGCAATGCCGGTGGTTTGGCTACCGCCCAATGGGGCACGGCGTTGGCCGGGTTTTATATGGCCGCCGAGCAAGGCAAACAAGTGCATGTGTTTGCCGATGAAACCCGCCCGCTATTACAAGGGGCGCGTCTGACGGCTTGGGAATTGCAGCGTGCTGGCATCCCCGTAACCCTCATTACCGATAATATGGCGGCGATGGTGATGTCGCAGGGCAAAGTGAAGGGTGTGATCGTTGGCACAGATCGCGTTGCCGCTAATGGCGATTTTGCCAACAAAATTGGCACTTTGGGGGTGTCGATTTTGGCGAAAGAATTTGGCATTCCGGTTTATGTTGCGGCCCCAACCTCGTCAATCGATATGAGCCTTGCCTCTGGCGACTTAATTCCCATCGAAGAGCGCAAACCAGATGAGGTGACACATGGCTTTGGGCGACAAACTGGCCCGGATGGGGTTGGGGTGTTTAACCCGGCATTTGATGTCACCCCAGCTCGATATGTTACAGCGTTTATCACCGAGCATGGTATTGCACATGCGCCATTTTTAAATACCTTGCCCAAGGTAATGAAAGCCGCCCCATAACAATGTTTGGATCGTGAGATACCGCAGCCATTAGAAATGGCGCGCTGGGCATACGAAGCCTGCCTTCGCAGTCTAAGCATTTAGACCGCGAAGGCGGTCTTTGAGTGCCCAGCGCGGGATTTTAATCTCCACGCTGGGCTTTTTAATTAGCGCCCCAAAAATGGCAAATTAATGCGATAAACCTCACCATTATCAATTTTTAGGTAATCTTCAAGGGCATGAGCTTGCACATCTTGTAGGTTAGCAGGCAATGGCTGACGTAACTCAGTATTAATGGCATTATTCATTTCACCCAACAACTTGGTATATAGGCTGTTTGATGGATCTATTGCCATATTGTCAAGTTCGGCACGACCACTAATATTGGCATAGTTATAGCCTTCATGCTCTTGTTTATAGGTGCTAATATTGATTGAATTTTTCTCCCAATAACTATATGATGCGACTTTGCCTTGGGCGGTACGATATGCCACAACGTGCGAGGCGGTGTCATCGACAAAACGGGCCGGGGCTTCTTCATAGCCTGGTTCGTCGGTGGTATGCAAAATAAAATCGCGCCCTTTTGCCGCCGTGTTTTTCATCATTTGGGTAATATCGAGCCGATTCGCCAAATGTTGCCATTTTGCATCGCTGCGCCAAGTGTTATCGCCATACCCCAAAGTTAATAACAAGGGGGCTAAATCGACTGAGCTAACCAATTGTGTGCGTTCAGCACTGGTGTTTGCAACCCATGCCCCAGTTGGGTCTTTGATACAAAATGGCACATGAATGGCTTCTTCATACACGCCCGCGCCTTTGCCGCGCATCCCATGCGATCCACAATATTCACCATGATCGGCGGTAAAAATCACAATCGTGTTTTGCTTATATTTGCTGGCGTTTAAGGCCGCTAACACGCGCCCAATTTGCTCATCGACCATCGTTTGCAAATGTAAATATAAATCAAGATACTCAATCCATTCTTGTTTGTATCCCACCCCGCTATAGCGCATGCTGCCAAACCCTTGGGCCGCAATGGTTTGTGATGCCGTTTGCAATTTAGGCTTTTTGCGGTCGTTTAATTCTTGTGGGGTTTCATAGTTAGCCGGTATGTTGTTATAAACACTGGGCGGGTCTTTTTGTTGGGGGATGGCCTCGGTAAAACGTGGGTACCACATGATATCGTGTGGATTGACAAAGCTGACAGTGCAGCACCAAGGCTTGGTATCGTCGTGGGTCGGCAACCAATCGATGAATTCTTGCGCAATTTGCGGGTCACGGGTTTGACCTTGGGCGGGTGCGCCAACAGGGTCATTTTTAATACTGCCGCTAAAACCATACGGGTCAAAATTGGATGAATCTTCAGACAAATGCCATTTTCCCATCCAACGGGTATAGTAACCGACATCGCGCAACCCATCACCATAAGTTAGAAAATCGGGATGCAAATGGCTTTGTTGGGTGACTAAACATAAATGTTGATGCCCATAAAGCCCGGTTACGATGCTAGATCGGGCTGGTTCGCACATATTGGCAGCGGTGTAATAGCTGCCAAATTTTATCGATTCGGCACGCAGTGCCGTAATATTGGGCAGTTTTTGCGCGAGAGCATCCCATTGCATTTCGCGCATTTGATCAACCATAATCAGCAAAATATTGGGTTTATTTGCCGCATCTTTTCTAAAAAAAAGATCAGGAAGTTTATTGATAATGGGGGTAGGGATTGAAGCAGCCAAACTGCCGTGTGCAATGGATTTGAGTAAGGTTCGACGATTCATAATGCCTCAGTGAATTTGATGATTTTTATGTGTATCTGAGGTGAAGATACACATAAAAATCATAGTGTTGCAAAATGGTAGCACAGTTGCTGCGGCTTTTTAACCGACCAATGTCCTATTTGTCTTCTTGGTTTGATCATCCAGATAATAAAATGCTATCATTTCTATGCAATGATTTTTATATAAATGCGTTGCAAATGTTTTAACGACAAGTCAAGTAAAACAAAAGGAGATTGAACATGTCAAGATTATCAAATGTGTTGTTGACGATTGCCGCCACCTCGGCTGTAATGGTGGCGTGCGCGGCCCCAACCCCGCCGCCAACCCCAACGGCTGCCCCAAAGCCAGCGGCTCCGGCTGCGCCAGCGGCCACCGCTACCCCCGTGTTGCCCCGTATCGAAGACGTAAAACGTGACGCAAGCAAGCCGCTTGGCTCACTCGAAAACCCAATTATTATGGCCTTGGCACCCTCTAGCACCAGCCAAGAATTATTGGTTAGCGGTGAAGCCATTGCAAAAGAAATGAAAGACATTACCGGCTTGACGATTAAGACCATTGTGCCCACCAGTTACGCCGCTTTAATTGAGGCCATGGGCGCGGGGAATGCGCATATCGGCTGGCTTGCGCCGTTGCAATATGTATTAGCCAAACAAAAAGGCTATGCCGAAGTCACAATGGCGACTTTGCGTATTAATGCGAAAGACAAAACAGCACGCGATCATTATGGTATGCAGTTTTTGGCCAATAAAGACAGTGGTTTTAAGCCGTTTTTTGATGTTGCTAAAAACGAATCGACCACCAAAGACGCAAAAGAAGCATTGCAGCAATTTAATGGCAAGAGCGTATGTTTAACCGATCCGTTGTCGGCTTCGGGTTATGTTTTCCCCAGTGGCGTATTAGCCAAAGCCGGTGTAAAACCCAGCAAGATTGTTGAAACCAAAGCCCACCCAACCACCGCACGTGCGCTTTATACCGGCGGGCAATGTGATTTTGGGGCAACTTTTATTGATGTGCGTGACGAAGATGCCAAGCTAAAAGCTGATTTGCCCGATATCACGAGCAAAGTAGTGGTCATTTGGCGCAGCGAAGAATTTATCCCCAATGACAATGTAAGTTTGGCTTCGGCAATGCCTAAAGACCTAAAAACAAAATTAACCGATGGCTTTAAGAAATTGAGCGAAAGCGAAAATGGCAAAAAGGCACTCAAGGTCGTTTATAGCATTGATGGCTTGAAGACGGTTGATGATACCTTTTATGATGAGTTGCGCTCGGTGCTCGAAGCCGGTGGAATTGATGTTTCTAAGTTAGTGAAGTAGACATAATTACGAATTACGAATTACAAATTACGAAATCTATGCTTCGTAATTTGTAATTCGTAATTCGTAATTCGTAATTTCCCATGCTCACTGTCGAAAATCTTACCAAAACCTTCCCAAATGGCACACAGGCCTTGCGTGGCGTGAGCTTTAGTGTTCAGCCCGGCGAATTTTTGGTCGTGATTGGCTTGTCGGGGTCAGGCAAAAGCACCTTGCTGCGATGTATTAATCGGCTGATTGAGCCGACATCGGGCAAAGTTTTTTTTAATGGGCAAGATGTCACTGCCGCCAATAGTAACGACTTGCGCGGCATTCGGCGACAGATCGGCATGGTCTTTCAGCAATTTAATTTGGTGAAGCGCAGCAGCGTGATGACCAATGTATTGAGCGGGCGATTAGGTTATAACGGCGCATTCAGCACCACCTTGGGGTTGTGGAGCGCCCGCGACAAAGCAGCGGCGCTAAAGGCCCTGACCCGTGTCGGGTTGGCAAACAAGGCTGAGTCGCGGGCAGATGCATTGTCGGGTGGGCAACAACAACGGGTGGCGATTGCGCGGGCGCTGATGCAAGAGCCAAAATTGTTGATGGCAGATGAACCCGTTGCTAGCCTCGATCCGGTGTTATCGCACAGTATTTTGCAACATCTTGAACAATTAAATAAAGAAGACAATGTAACAGTGCTGTGCAGTTTGCATTTTCTCGATTTGGTGCATCGCTATGCGACCCGTGTGATTGCGCTTAAGGATGGGCTAAAGGTGTTTGAGGGGCTACCCAGTGAAATTAATCGTGCTAAATTTAAAGAAATTTATGGCGAAGATGCGCAAGATGTAAGCGCAACGCGGGTATAGTCGATTTAAATCAATTAAAATTTAAATATGGCGCAAAATATATTGGTTAATACAGTCTCATTCACCACAAAACTATTGTCGGAAATGACAAAATGTTTGGTTGACGAAATGTGCCCTGAACAAATAATTCTATTTGGTTCATATGCTTGGGGAACACCCAATGCAGATAGTGATGTCGATTTAATGGTTATTGTGCAAGAAGACCATTTAACCCCTATTCAGCGCGTCATGCAAGCGCGAACTTGTTTGGCTCAATTTCCAATTCCCAAAGACATTTTGGTGAAAAAAAAATCGGAGTTTGAATTTTTCTTATCAGTCCCCTCATCATTAGAAAGCCTTATTGCTGCTAAAGGCAAGGTGTTATATGAACGAAGCGCAACGGTTATTAATCCAGAGTTGGCTTATTAAGTCACAACATGACTTAAGCGCTACCCATCAATTGATTTTGGCAAGCACACCTTTATTAGACATAGCAATTTATCATTGCCAACAATCTGCTGAAAAAGCTATAAAAGCGTTTTTGACATATCATAATTTTGTTTTTCAGCGAACCCATGATATTGAATCTTTAATTTACGCAGCCTCAGCTTTTGATGTGCAATTTTCTGCATGGGCTTATGTAGGGAGAATGTTAACGCCATATGCCACCTCGTATCGTTATCCTGCTGATCCCTTTAATATGTCACCAACCCAATTGGAGTTTGACCAAGCACTTGATGCGGCTCAAAAGTTTTACGATTTTGTGTTAACTGTTTTGCCTTCTTCAACACACCCACTTTAAAACCGTGAGTCTAATTGCCTCTCTTTTTATCCCCGGCCTCGGCCAAGCCCTGCGCGGCAATTTTGACCGCGGCGCAGCAATTTTTTGTGCGGTGGCCTCTGCGCTCATGTTTACACTATGGTATGGTCAGCCAATCTGGTTTATTTTTCCAGCCATGATTTGGTTATGGAATGTGTGGGATGTTAAAGCGAGGGCACCAGCGTGGATGCCATTTACGGCATGGATGGTAATGGCTTTGGAGATTGGCGTGGCCGTGACCGAATTTGATTTGCTCAGTTTGTGGCAAAACGCCGAGCGTGGCGCGGTGATTTTACGGCCTATGTTGCGGCCCGATTTTTTTGAGCCAGATTCGTGGAATTTGTCTTTTAATGGCGGTTATATTCTCGAAGGGATTCAGCAAACCTTGGGGATGGCGCTGCTCGCGACGACTTTGGGTGCAATATTTGCCGTGCCTTTTGGTTTTGTGGCGGCACGCAATTTAATGGGCGCGAATGTGGTGACACGCCTGATTTATTTTGTAGCACGTGCCATTTTAAATATTGCCCGCAGTATCGAATCATTAATCTTAGCCATTATTTTTGTAAAAGTGGTTGGGTTGGGCACGTTTGCTGGGTTTATCGCGCTCACCATTCATACTACCGCCGCGCTTGGCAAATTGTTTAGTGAAATTATCGAATCGATTGACCCGGGGCCAATTGAGGCCATTCGCAGCACCGGGGCCACCTGGCTACAAACAGTGCGCTATGCCGTCATTCCCCAAATTGTGCCGCAATTTACGGCGCTCACGATTTATCGTTGGGATATTAATGTGCGCACCAGCACCATTATTGGTTTGGTGGGTGGCGGTGGCATTGGTTTCTTTTTAAATCAATGGATACGTAATGGCGATTACCGCGCCGTCAGTGCGTCGTTTATTGCGATTGCGGTTATTGTGGTGTTGATGGATTTTTTGAGTGCGCGTTTGCGGAAAAACTATGAATGATTGACGAAACTACTCGTCTTTCATCGTTTATCATTTCTTATGAAGTTACTTCGTTGGCTGTTTTTCGGCATTATTGTGATCTTCGCGTATAACTACGCGATTAAGGTCACAGACCCAGATCCGGTGCGCCTATTTACATCGCTGCCCAAAGCCGCCGATGTGGTGGGGCAATTGCTGACGCCCGATGTCTTTTTGCGTTCATCAACTACTTACACCTTGAGCACGGCTTTTCCAATTCCCTGTGGTAGCGTGCCGGCCTCAGCCCCATCAACCGAAAGCCGCCGTATTTATGCCGAACCTCAATGCGCGGCGGTGGGTGAACCGCTTGTGTTGATTGGGCAAAATTTGGGTGGCGATGCCGAAATTGCAGTGCGTTGGGGGTTGCCCAATGGCAATCGCTTGCCACTACAAGTGTTACGCGCCGATGCGAATGGCAATTTTCGCTATGAAACAACCGCCCGCCCTATTATGGCGGCGCGTGATGGTCAAGCCGCAACCTTGGATGCAGTGGTGAGTGTGCCAACCAATGCGTGGACGATATCGTCAACCGTGCGCGAAGTCGTTAATCAACTGTTTGTCACCATTTTTATTGCGTTACTGGCAACGGTAATTGCCTCGGTGGTGGCGGCTCCGCTCAGCTTTTTAGCGGCCCGCAATCTTGCACAAGGGCGGGTTGGGTTGGTGATTTACACACTGACCCGCAGTGTGTTTAATATTACGCGGGCGTTTGAGCCATTGGTATTGGCAACGGTCTTTGCGCTGATTGTGGGGTTTGGTAAGCCATTTGCCGGGGTGTTGGGCATTATTATTGGCACGATTGCATCATTGGGCAAAATGTTTTCAGAGGCGGTCGAAGATATTGATATGGGGACGGTAGAGGCGATTACAGCGACAGGTGCAACACGCACCCAAGTGGTCAGCCAAGCCGTTGTGCCGCAAATTATCCCGAATTGGTTGGCTTACATGCTTTATCACTGGGATATCAATGTGCGCATTAGCACGATTATCGGCTTTGTCGGTGCGGGTGGTATTGGCGAATTTTTGCAAAAGCAAATTGATACATTATCATATCGGCAAGCTGGCACAGCACTTTTGGTTATTGTCATTACCGTATGGATACTTGATTTTCTCAGCACGCAGGTGCGAAAGAAGCTTATTTAGAGAGCGAAGAACCAAGAGCCAAGAATTAAGAATGCGGATTTAGCGATATGTAATTCCTAACTTCTTAACTCTTAACTCTTTGCTCTTAATTCTTAGTTCTTGATTCTTGATTCTTATGTTAACAACTTACAAACGCTTTTGGCAATATAACTGGGCTGAACAATTGCAATATCGCGCAAATACCTTGATGTATTTGTTATATTGGCTCGTGTCGCCCATTGTTTATATGGCGGTCTGGGCGGCGGTTTCAAAAACCAACGGCAGTGTGGGCGGCTTTAGCGCCAACGATTTTCTTAGCTATTACATGATAGCGCTTGTGGTTAATATTATGTGCAGCAGTATTGTGGTGCATATTCTTGGCCCTAAAATCGAAGATGGCACCGTTGCGGCATGGCTATTGCAGCCCGTTCACCCTGTTTTAACGTATACGTTAATGAATAATATTGCCTTTAAAACGTTACAAATTATTG
The DNA here is from genome assembly GCA_945877855.1 of Thermoflexus hugenholtzii JAD2. Lineage (GTDB taxonomy): Bacteria > Chloroflexota > Anaerolineae > J036 > Brachytrichaceae > AQU-03. The sequence goes on from CAMDWA010000006.1 coordinate 56,282, forward strand.
CTGTAATTCCCATTTGGGCGGTTTTATATGCGCTTTATCAACCTGTAATGCATTTAGATTTTGTGAATGTTTTGGCGGGGGCGCTTGCAATTGTGCTGGGGTTTATCATACTGTTTTTGCATGGCTGCGTTATCGCATTTTTGGCCTTTTGGACCACCCGTATTTGGGCGTTGTTTAATATTTATATCGCTGTTTATTCGCTTACCTCAGGTGAGTTTGTGCCGTTAGAATTGTTGCCAGCGACATTACAACGTATCGCATGGGTATTGCCCTATCAACTTACCCTTTATTTTCCTACCCAACTTATTTTGGGCAAAATTTCATTGCAAGCAGCCTTGCCACAATTTGCCCTACAAATTGGCTGGATTATTTTCTTTGCGTTTTTGTTTCGTTGGATGTGGCACAAGGGATTGCGGCATTATTCGTCGGTTGGGGCTTGATCGGCGTAAAAGGTTTCGCCGATTTCACTATCTTTCCCCCAAGCATAGCTTGGGGGAAAGATAGTGAAATCGGCCCTTCATATTTTAGAAATTTGCGCTAAGCACCAATCTTGTTTTGCAAAAATTGTACCAGTGCTTCAAAATCTGTCGAATTTTCGAGGAAATCGACATTATCAATTTCGATCGTGTGAACAGGGCTTAGGGTAAATTGGGCTGCCCAGCGGTCATAGGCATTGTTGAGCGACATAAGATAGTCGATAGACAACGCCCGTTCATAATCACGCCCACGTTGGGCAATGCGTTTGAGCAACATCGGGATAGATGATTTAAGGTAAATGACCATCGTCGGCGGGGTGAGCAATTCACATAAACCGCGATAAAATGTCTCATACACAGCCCAATCACGCGGGCTAATGGTGCCGCGTGATTGCAGATTGTGCGCGAAAATTTCGGCATCTTCGTAAATGCTTCTGTCCATCAGTGCCGAGCCGGGGTGTTGCATCAAGGCTTTATGCTGTTGCAAACGCCGCCCCAAAAAGAACATTTGCGAATGAAATGCCCAACGCGTCATATCGGCAAAAAAATCACCGATATAGGGGTTTTCATCTACAGATTCATAAAATGGTCGCCAACCCAGCCGCTTAGCCAACAGCCCCGTAAGTGTGCTTTTGCCCACGCCCATATTGCCTGCAATGACGATAAAATTTTTGCTCATTTTGATTGATGTTTGCTGCTACGCGCAATCACGCCCATAAACTCCATAATCACTTTAATCGCGGCAAATACGGTGCTTTCAGATGGGTCAAGCGGTGGCGCGACTTCAACCACATCTAACCCCACCAAAGGCAAGCCTTCGAGCGACTTGAGCAAATGCAATACTTGGCGCATGGTCATGCCGCCCGGCTCAGGCGTGCCAGTACCCGGCGCGGCGGCGGGGTCAAGGCAGTCAATATCAAGCGAAATATGCACCGCATCGCATTTGCTAAGATGCCGCCATACTTTATGTGCAATTTTTTCAATACCAATATCGGCGATCATGGGCATGGGGTAAACATTCAATTTGCCATTTTCGATCAAATCCATTTCTTGCATTTCCCACGAGCGCACCGCAACCAAACAAATATCTTTTTGCTGAATACCATAATCTAGCCCACGCCGCAGCACCGTAGCATGAGACAAGCGCGAGCCATTAAATTCATCACATAAATCGGGGTGAGCATCGACCCACAAGATGCCTAGGCGTTTGTTGGCATAACGTTGGCGTTGGGCTTTAAGAATGGGAATGGCGATAGAGTGATCACCGCCTAAAATGATCGGGATATTCGGCAATTTTGCAATCACCTCAGCAATCGCGTCATAGTCGGTTGCGGGGTCGTTGATTGGAAAATCGCTTAAGTCACACACACTTAAATCGGTTAGACAAGTCCGGTCTTCGGTAAAAGGGCTTATCTGATGTGTCCAGCGGCGAATGTGAGCTGGGGCTTGGGCGGCTCCTTTGCGTGCACTTGCCAAGCCATCAAAGGGAATTCCCATCACAGTAAAAGTGGTATCTTTAGGCTGGCTATTGGGCACATGCAAATCGGCCCATAATTTATGCGTGTCTGACATACTAAACTCTTAATTTAAAACACGAAATCATGCATTATGTAAAAATGATACAAAGTCATTCGAATGAATGACGCGCGTCATTTTTGAATCCGGTACAATCTAAATTCATGACGCGCGTCATTGCCATTGTACTGGCGGTTCTAAGTGCATTTGCGTTGATTTTATCGGTATCGATAGACCCACGCGCAATTATTTCACCTCAAACTGCCAAGCAAATTCCAATTATTCCTACGCCAACGCCTGCTGACCGTCGGCCTGTGCTTTCGTCATTGTTGGGGGCGGTGGGCTTAGCTTCCGATGCCACAGCGACCCCAGTTGCACAGCCCATTACCAACACCAACCTTGCCGTGCCAACCACAATTGCATTTACAGGCCAATCGATTGCATTACGCCCAGTCAAAGCAATGCCGGTGATTACCAGCGCTACGGTCAATGTTAAGTTGATCCCTGATAGCGAATTGGTCAATGGCCCGGGGGCGGTTGGGTTTGATGTGCGGGCTTTTTTAGCGCCTCGTGCGGGTTATATTAATCGTTATACCGAGCGAGTAGGCGAACAATTATTAACTGGCCCACAAATTATCGAACGAGTGGCACGCCAGTTTAGTGTCAACCCACGTTTGCTGATTGCTTTGATTGAATTTGAAGGCAGTTGGATTGATGATGCAACCCCAACCAAAGATGAGTTATCGTTGCCTTTGCGTGTCACTGAGGCCAATCGACTGAGTAAGTTATATTGGCAATTAACCTATTCGGCTAGCAAATTAAACGAAGGCTATTATGGGAAACGCTTAGGAACCCGCACCTTTGTCGAATCGCAAAGCAAAAAAGATTACGCCAATATTCCCAGCGACTTAAATGCTGGCACGGCTGCTGTGCAGAATTATTTGGCCTATGCCCATCCTAAGTCGGCTTGGAACCAAGTGATGGGAAATGACACTCAAAGCTTCGTTGACACATACCGAAAATTATTTGGCGACCCGCAACAATATGACAAAGGAACGCCAATTCCTGATGGCACAAAACAGCCCACATTTGCATTGCCTTGGGCCAATGGTCAAAGTTGGCACTATACCGGTGGCCCACATGAATCTTGGACCGATGGCTCACCGTGGGGTGCGCTTGATTTTACCCCGCCGAGTATTACCGGCTGTCAACCTGCGCCAGAATGGGTGTTGTCGGTTAGCCCGGGTTATGTGGTGAATAGCAATAACGGCGAAGTGCTCGTATCGCTTGACCCAAGCCAAGATGCGCGAGTGGGCTGGGGCCTGCTTTATATGCACATATCTAGCACTGGGCGGGTGAAAGAAGGGGTCAAAATTCAGGTGGGCGATCGCGTCGGGCACCCATCATGCGAAGGTGGGCAAGCCATTGCCGCCCATTTGCATTTTGCTCGCAAATATAACGGCGAATGGGTGCCAGCGGTTGGCAAAATCCCCTTTGTGCTAGATGGCTGGGTCGTATTTGAAGACGATGCCGAATTCGATGGCAAAATTGTCAAAGGCGATATCACCCGTTATGCCGAACAAATGCGAAATTTGACAATCAACGGCGTACCGGGTGTGGTTCAATATTTTGCAGACTGAAGAGAGTTGATATAAAATATAAAAATGGCAACCCAAACAGGAATAGATTGGCATGCAATGACAGATGAAGTGATGACAGGGATGAAAGATTGGCAAGTGGCCCATCCAAAAGCAACGTTGAAAGAAATCGAGATAGAAATAGAGATAAGACTATCAAAAATGCGG
>CAMDWA010000007.1 GCA_945877855.1 Thermoflexus hugenholtzii JAD2
TTTAGGGTTGGTTTGAGGCGAAATAGTTTTATTTAAGGGTGAGAGGTTTCTTTCACGCTCGCTTTTGCTTGCCTTGGCTTCGAAGTGGGCTTTATTTGCCACTTACTGGGGTCGTTTTGTTAAATTTTTTTTAGCCTAAACTACTGTTGAATGTATTTTTCTAAAAAACCGCGTTCTGGTCCATCCCCTGCAACAAGACAAACGACGTTTAGATGATCTTTCTTTAGTGTTCGCATCACTTTGGCAAACATTTGAGGGCGTTTCTGCGCTGCTAACCGGCAGGCATATAGAATTACAGTCGTATTTTGGGCAATACCTAGTTCAGCTCGGATCGCCGTATGATTAAATAATTCTGGGTTCCAGTTATTTGCGTCAATATTGATGTAACATGTTTCAATTTTTTTTGGGTTGCCGCCCCTTGCTATCAGCCAGTTTTTTAAATGATTTGAGGTCGTTAACGTTAGATCAAGTTGCTGTTGATACATTAAAGATAATCGTGGGAAACCGCCATTCATCCACTCAGGTAATTCTGTGTGCACGTAATCAATAAAAGACACATGTGGGCATTGCGCACGCAAATAGGGTAATAATTGGTATCCAATTTCACTATGGGTCACAATGACTGAATCAATTTTTCTGGAACGGATTAAGTAATGCAGAAACCGCGGGAAATCTGTGCGGTTTAAAAAATGCTTCAAAATAAAAATGTCGCTTGAAAGCTTGGCGAAAATTGGCAGCCAAATATTGCTCCAAGCATCACCATCGGTTCTTGTCGCTACAATGGTCACTTCACAGTTATGCCGATCAATTAATTGGCCTATCAAATCAAGATTGAATTTTTCAGCACCCCCAAGTGCAAACCATGGCACCAGCAAAAGTACCCGTTTTTTGTTTTTTTTAAGTGGATTGTCAAACGGGAGAAAAAGCGATTGATCCGAATAAATTGCTAGCGAAGCAGAATTAAGGTTTGATATTTCTGGCAGAACTAGAGGGGAATATTTTATGCGTAATCTGTCTCGAAATTGCTCGAATTTGTTGGGATCGCTCTGGTTTGACCAACGCTGTTCATGATTTTGTCTGCGCCGATACCAAAACAAATATTCAGGGATGGTGTAACCCCAATACCCCTTGGTTGCGCAGCGTAGCCAAAAATCCCAATCTTCCATTCCGGCGCGGATTTCGATATCGTAACCATCAACAACTTGGTATACGATTTTGCGAATCATAAAGTTAGGATTAGAAGGATTATTGGTTAAACAATTCATGCACTCGCCAAAACGACTCTCCCACAAAAATTCTTTGGCCCCAAAGCCAACGGTGTAACTATTTACAAAACTCACCTGCGGGTTGGAAAGTAAGCACCACAAACACTTTTCGAGCAAGGTCGCTTCGATCAGGTCGTCACTATCTATAAAAAAAAGAAATTGGCTTTGCGCGTGTAGTGATCCTTTATTACGCGCTGCGCCAGGTCCCTGATTGCTAATTTGATGAATAATACGAATGCGCGGGTCAGCCAATTTTGCGTAATGATCTAAGATAGCTAATGCTTCAGGATCATTACTGCCGTCATTAATGATCAACCATTCCCAGTCTTGTAAAGACTGATTGCGCACACAATCTGCCGTTTCATGAAACACTTCGCCGGTATTGTAATAAGGCGTAATAATGGTAACGACAGGTGTGTTAGGGGCGTTATCGGCTTGGTATTGAAAGCGGCGACGATTTGCATGAACTGGCGTGTTGAGGTAATTTGGATTCTGTGGATCAATCACGCTTTGCCTCCTATGGTTCTGCCCTCAGACTTTCCATGTTGTGCGTAGTGCAGCAATGGATTAATAGCGGCCATTTTTACATCGGGGTTTTGTGCCAGATAGGCCTGTGTGTCAAAATCGGGGTTCGGATTACGCCCTTCCCACCAGCCATAACGCAAATAATGGACTACTGGGGCAATGCCCACCTGCCGCACATCAGGATATTGTGTCAAATAATATTCGGGGTCAAACAAGGATTGGGCTATTAATTGGCGTGATAATCGTTGTTCATCCAGTCGGCGGCGTACAGCATATAACTTGTCGATTAGCCTTATGAAGGGTTTTGTGATGCGCCATGTTCGTGGGGCTTGTAAACGATTATGTTCGCGTAAGATCGTAATGAGGCGTTGTTCAAGTGTGTTTATTTGCTGCGTTTTATCCTCAGATTCTTGAATGAGGCGTTGTTCAAGTAGGTTTATTCGCTGTGTTTTCTCTTCAGATTCTTTAATCAGAGTCTGAAGTTTAGATTGTGATTGTAGTGGTGGCTCATTGATTGCTTGACGTATTTTTATATGTTCATGCGCTTGCAGACGTATGATCTCACGCCGCGCAACGTTAAGCTGCGACAACAGGTGACTATTTTCAGCAATTAATGCCTCATGATTGGGTTGTGCTAATTTAGGTTCCATCAAGACTTCTCCGTCTATCTTTGCTTGTTTAAGTAAATGTGAATAACCTTTTTTCGATTTCACCCTATGGTTTGGGGTAGGGTGAAATCGTCAGATGTTTTTTAAGATAACCTTATTAATTTAAAGCAGTTGATAAACCTCACTGCGTTTAAAGCTTTCTAAAAAATAATCGAAGGTTATCTTTTCCCGAATTGGGCTGTTTTTGAGATAAAGGTGGGTTTGATAGAGCAGATTTTCATCACATGCCATCGCTGCGGCTTGTTCGAGCGAATTATAATAAAGCGGATAATCTTCGCCTAAATATTCTTTGACCGCTGGTAATGGGTTGACCAGCAGCGGGGTTGCAGCCGCAATACATTCGAGTACAGCATTATTCGCACTGGCATCAAACATCTCGATAAACCCAATATTTTCCGACAACCATGTCTCATATTCTGCGCGATCAATATGATGGACCTCATGGGTGTTGGCAAGGTAGTCGCTGTCAATCACCTGATTGCTCCGAGCGATTTCCTCGAAAACATATAATCTATAGTCGGAAATGGCCCCGGGATATGAATTAGGGATAAGCGCAATTTTACTTAATTTCAGTGGATTATTTTGTGCCAATGGCAAGCGGTAAATGGCACTCACTTTGCGTAACCAGAAACCCAATTGAATGATTTTTCTATCGGGATTGACTTTAAATCCCTCAAAGCAAAAAGATTTTGTGGTAGGTGAAACGGGATGAAGTAGTGTAGATACAGGCAGTTTAATCGTGTTTCGCACATAATCCGACGTGTATTTGGACAAAGTAAAGATCCCGATACAATTGGGTAAACTGTCGATAAAAAGCCTATTATTTAGAAGCGCTTGAAGTGTTGAATTCGGGTGTCGCCATTTGGGCATGTACGGGGGATGATGAATCATCCCGATCCAAGGCAAGTGATATGCTGCGGGTGAGTTTTGCCAGAAAAATGTATCTTCAAGGCATGTATTGAAATAAATACCCTGTGGATGATGCAATGAAGAAAGCGCGTCGGTGGCTTTGTGCCATCCGTTGTGATTAAGCAAATTAGGGATATTGCCAATATTTATCTTTTTTGATCGCATTGTTATGTAGCATCCTCAAAATATTGTTTGTAACCCGCACATACACCATTTAAATAGGCAATTCTCATTAGCAGTAGATTTTCGATGAATTCATCTTTATGATCTGATGTCACTTCTGTAAGCCCATCATTATTTAAGCTTTGCATAGATGCGTAACTATAGCCCATAACACTTTTTAGAAATCCAAGACCGCCTGATTTTGATTTATTTGGGTCAAGGTAATACCGCAAGGCGACATCGGCTGCACCTTGTAAATGAGCACGTTTTGTAAAATATTCCATCGTGATGCGATGCGAGGGGATTTGATGCTCGGCAATTGCATCGGCACAGTAGAGCAAGCCTCTCGTTTTACATTTGGCGGCTTCCAAAAACAGATGCTCATCATTCATCGTTTGGTTACCCCAGCCCATCTCCATTTCAGAAAACCCTCCCAATGCATCATAGGTTTTACGATAGAACGCCATGCTGGCACTGACTAAGTAGTCGTGGCCGGGTAATAAATGGTTGTTTTCACCTCGATCAAATTTTGCTAGATACCCCTCAAATAATCCAACACACCAAGCGGGTCTTGGTGTTTGATAACACAAATTAACTTTACCGCCTACAACACCGTCAAAAGGTCCCTCCGGTCCGGCTTCTAATGAAGTAACGAAAGCCTTAAGACAATTTTGGTCTGGAATAACATCGTCATCTATCAATACAATAATTTGAGACAAGGATGCTTTGATGCCGGTATTACGGGCAATATTAGCGCGTGGGCGTGACTCAGATAAGATTCGAAGCGGCGGGTTTTTGTTGGGCTGATGTTGATATTGCGCCAAAAAATCACGCGCGCTTTGGCTTATCCCAGCACTCTCGACAACAATAATGTCTTGCGCCAGATAAGATTGCTCTGTTAATGCTTGTAGTGTTTTTGTTATATCAAATATGCCGGCGGTGGGGATAATGACAGCAACACTTGGATTGGTTGTTGTTTTTGATTTTGCGAAGAAACCGATCGGGTCTCTCAATATTCCCAATGCCACCAGTTGTTTGCTATCGCAATACCGCACCGATAGGCTTTCATCATAAAACGCTAGATCAGGCGTTTTATCAAAGGTCTCTTTCATTGCCAGCGTTTCATTGCCAGATGCAAATTGCTCACCTTCTTTAAGCCGGTGTTCAAAATTGGGTATCGCATGAGCCATAAATTTAAAATGAAGCACTGCCCCACTTTGTAGGGCAATATGCTCTGGCTTATGACTTGTATAATGACAACCCGAGGTCAGAAGAATATCATTCGAATATTTGAATAAGGGCATTTTGCTAAGCCAACAAGCCGCATTTTTGCCAAAAACCCGTTGCCTTACACCCCCCTTAATGAGAGGTTGGTTGTCATATTTTCCGCCATTAACCTCTATCGTGTGATAATACTGGCGATCAAAGAAAGGACAGATTTCGATAAACTGTTTGCCTTTTTCATATTGAGTATCTCGTATGGCGCGGTCCGAATACATTTCAACCACTACTCCTGACATTGCTCGAAATCCACGCTCTTCTAAATGCGCACAAAATGCTGGCAATGGTGTTTGTTCGCAATTCGGATATACTAATAATTCATCCGCATCGGCGCTAATACACCAATGTCCTTCGGCATATGCGTGTACTAGCAACTGAACCCAAGCCATGCCACAATACCCTTGTCTAAAATAATCGGCAGTGGTATGCCAAATATGCACATCGGGTTGGGCTGATAATAAATTTAGTGAGTCGTCGTTTGAATTATTGTCTATCGCAAAAAAACGATTGACCCCTAATTTTCGGTAATAATCTAAGAAGTGAGGTAATCGCCACGCTTCATTACGCACACAAAAAAAGCAAAAAACCTCATCTGGCTTAATGTTCATCGCATGTTGATCAACTCGCCGAAGTTGATAATAGGCTAAGCCAGCTTCCAGCCCCTGTTGCGACACAAGGTTAATGATCAGTCGTTTATGCAATAAGTGCTCTGACCATTCTTGGGGGTGCGACACGAGCGTATGTTTTAATACGGCTGCCGCCTCTTCATAACGCCCTGCATGTGTTAGTGCATCACTGTAATTACACGCATAAGTATGCATCCAATTTGCAGGCTGTGCTTCCCATGCTTGGCGCAAGGGCAGCAATGGGTCTGTGGGTGCAGTTGCAATGGTTGATGATGGGACTGCTGGCGTTATGGGTTGGGTGGGCCAGCCGAGCCGTCGCTTTAATTTAGCATAGCGCGAGGTAAAAACGCCCGGCAATAAGATAATGAGCGTGCGCAATAAATCGCGCCAGCGGGTTGGCACAGGCAAATAGATTTTGTCTTTAGGCACAAGCACCTGATCTGCAGGCACATTGATTTGCGCTTGCTCAAGTGTAACGTCAGGGGCAATTGACACTGGCTGTGACGGTGGCCTATTGGGTGTGGGCCAACCAAGCCATCGCTTCAATTTAGCATAGCGCGAGGTAAAAACGCCCGGTAATAAGATAATGAGGGTGTGCAACAAGTCGCGCCAACGGGTTGGCACAGGCAAATAGATTTTATCTTTGGGAACAAGCACTTGATCTAAAGGCAAATCAGGTTGTGTTTGTTCAATTTTAGGGGTTGTAACAGGTACATCGGTTTGCACTTGCTCCAGCTTTATCGTTATTGGTGCTTTTCGCTCCAACAATTCATGTAACCGATCAAATACGTGATAGCCATCATTTTCTCCAATATGTTGCCAGTTATAAACTGGGCCATTGGCATTGCTCAATTCAAATAACGTTGGCGCATATTTTTCGAAACTCGCCATGTGCCGCGATCTCAGTGTCGTTTGGGCAAGCGCAGATTGAAGATTTTCTTGTAAGGTAGCCGCGTTTTTCTCATGCGCCGAAGACCCAATCAAGGGGTGGGGCAAACACACCCCGATGTAATTACGCTCGAGCATATTGATCCAGCGTTCGTGATCACGCATTTGAGAATCATCCATGCCAGTCTTACTTTGACCTAGCGAGGATTGCATAAATACGTCTCTGCGGGCAAGCAGCACGTCGGGAACCATATTGTGGGCTAATTGCAATGGGAATTCAGTATTCCAAGCTGGTCGAATGGGGCGGTGGGTATGATCTGTTTCTGTCCAAGCATAGACAATAGCGACATTGTCATATTGCTTTAGCACGGCAATGGCACGGGCACAGAAGTCAAGCGCCACTGATTCATTTTCTGTCCAAAATGTAATAAATTCACCTAATACACAATTGGCTAACGCCTCACGCAATTTAGCCTGTTTCGGTGCTTGTTGCCATACATCTGACGACATGGGCATCAGTTTTACGGCGCTCAAATCCACCTCAAGCGCGGCAAAGCGCTGCCGTAATGGTGCTAGATCAAGCTGGGCAGGGTAAGCCACAATGACTTCCTTCGGCACATAATTGCTGGCCAGCGCATTCAAAATCAATTGATAAAGGGTCTGCCCAGCCTCATTGCTGCAAATGACGATGCTGAGCAAGTCTTTTTGCATGGTAATGCTTTGTGTTTTGACTTGAGCATCAGGTATGGCGACTGCGGGTGCAACATGTACCGTTGGAAAATGTCGTTTTTGGCTATGCGCGTCAATAATGCGTTGATAATGCGCGAGGCGTTGCGGAATGATGATATTTGGGTCACACATGGTGGCAATGCGGGTGCGTGCACGCTGCCCAATTTGCTCGCGGTCGCTGTCGCTTAGCGCTAATATTCGTAATAATTGGGCTTGCAGTTGCCTGGGCACGGCCCAATCAAATAAGAAACCATTGACACCGTCGCGTTCAATCATTTCAGCTTGCCCGCCATCGGTTGAGGCCAACACCACTTGCCCCAAGGACATCGCTTCCATACACGTATTGGGGAAATTTTCAAAAAGGCTGGGCACAATCACGGCCCATGCCTTTTGAATGTGTTGCATAAGGTCTGCAAAAGAGTATGAAGGTGCTTGTAGAACAAGCCGGCCAGCCTCAATGTGGTTGGCATAGTGTTTACGAATATGCTCACCTACCGTTTCACCATAAATTGAATGATTGGTATTCCTGCCAATCAAGGTCAATTTGAATGCTTCACCATTGGCCCATAGGTCATCACAGGCCGCTATTAATGGCAAGACTCCCTTTCGCACTTCAAGACGGCCAAAATACATCAAATGCCTAGGCTCAGGGTGGTTTGTTTGCTGTAATGCTGATTCGGGCAAATAGCTAGGCAGGCGAATAACTTCAATATTGCGGGAGGGGTGATAGGTTTTGGCAACATGATCGGCTAAATAATGGCTTGGGCAAAGCAGCCCATCGGCAGCCGCTATGGAAAATTTTTCTATTTGCGTTATCCAATACTCTGGTAAACGATAGATTGGGTCGTTGTTAATACGCCAAACATCAAATACCGAAGTATGAAGATGAACCAATACCGGAATCTGTTGTAATGGGCCAAATTCTGTCAGTTTGCGTTGCAAAAGAAAGTAGGGCATGGCACCGCATTCTTGCACTTCGATAATGTCAGGCGCAGGCAATCGTTTGAGCAATTCGACGGCGGTTTCGGCAAGCAGGTAACTTTGATCAGGCCCCCATGAAAATATTGTGTTGAGTCGTTTTATCAGATTTTGGCGTGCTTGGGGAAACCTTAACAATTCGGTGTGGGTTGGGTGTCCTTGTTGAATGCCAAATAACTTCACCCCGGGCGCATAGTCTTGTTCATAGGTGTTGGGTGTAATTGCAATTAAGGTAACGTCATGTCCGCGCTCGCCGAGCAAACGGGCATAGTTATCGACATAACGGGCAATCCCGCCAGTGACATTGGCTGGGAGTTCATTGGTCAAAATCCAAATTTTCATATTTTTTAAGGGCGATGGGTTCAATATACGAGGTTCTGGCAGCAGATATGGCTTTACCTTGTTCCAAATTAGCTCAGGGTCAATATTGGTATTAGACTGAATAATAAAACAAAAGGAGTGTTCGTTGTCTATAAATAGTTTATTCACATCCCAGTTCGCTAGGTCTTTGAGATACCAAACTGAGCGAGCATCATGAAGACCGTAATCGGTCTCGACATAATACTGGCTAAAAAGCGCTTGCGCTTCTAAAAAAGTGAAATACAGCGCATATTCTGTCCAAGGCAAACTAAACAATAAATAAATACGCCAATTTGTTAAGGGCGGAGTGTAAAAGCTTTGGGTCGAAAAAGCCGAAGCAATGATCTTGCTTCGACTATGTTTCATGGCGATGAACGGTGCTGGGCAAATTTCAGATAAATACGTTTGAAGTCTAATTACTGCTTCTTTTCACAATACCACTGGGGTTACGTTATGCACTACATTTCTTTTAGGGTGTTGCCTTGGGTTTTTGAGATGTAATACTTTTTCAGCCCATTCATACCATTCAGCATACATATCGCTATCGCTCGCGCCATCACTATTCCAAATGAAACAGCCAGCACGCCCGTTTTTTACAAGGTCAGAATAATGCACTGGTTTTGTCCAGATAATATCGGCATCCAGCGCAATATAAAACGCTGTCGTGATTTTTGGCGTAATCGCCAATTTAATCAATTGTTGTTTAAACCAGCCGCCAAACTCATTGGTCTTTTCTGGAAAAGCCGCAAATTCTGGCACTAGCGCTATTTCTGATATGACTTTGTATTGCTCGTATTGAATCAAGCTGCGAAACGTGGCAACTTCGGCATCTGGCACCACAATCCAAAGCGTCCCTAAATCGGCAAAGAATTTTCTGAGCGATACCTCTTGGATTCTAAATCGCTCGTAATCGCGCATCCTCAGTGGCAGCACGGCATCTATTTTCGGGTTAGATGGATTCGTCATATTTGGCTGGCATAAGATATTATTAAGGCACGTACAATATTTTCTCAACAAGAGCTATTTAAGCAATGCCGAAGGCACTATCCCGTTACCGTCTTTCGAGAGTGACGGAATAGTGCCTTCGGTGAAACTTGTGCTATCGCTCATTGTTGGGAAGACCCAGTGAAGAGCATAAAATATTATAACGAGCGATATACAATAGGGTTGCATAGAAATTAACGGATTAATGGTTTTACACTTCCGTATGGTTTGAAAATCAAGGGATCATTGGCGTAGCATAAATTGAACATCTCCATTTGCATTGTCACCCTCAACTGTGCCCACGTCATAGGCGCTTGCCTCGATTCCATTGCCGCGAGTGAGGGCGTGCAGACTGAAATTATTATCGTTGACAATGCTTCTCTCGATGATACGGTCTCGATTATCCAAAACAGTTACCCCCATGTTAAACTGATTTGCAACTTAAGCAATGTTGGTTTTAGCATCGCCACCAATCAAGGCATTCGCGCCAGCACCAACGAATTCATTTTATGGCTAAACCCCGACACAATATTGCGGCCAGACAGCCTAGCGCGTTTAGCCCAATTTTTGGCTAACACCCCTGCCGCTGGTATTGCTGGGCCGAAAGTGTTAAACGAAGATGGCACTTTTCAGCCACAATGTAAACGCGGCAAGCAAACACCACTCACAGCACTCATGCATCTTACCGGCCTAGGCCGCCTCATGCCCCAATTGCCGGGCGCAAGCGAGTATCTGCTCGGCCACCTCTCGCCTGATCTGCCGCATCAAGTGACTGCGGTATCAGGCTGTTGTTTGCTGGCACGTCGGGCGATGGCTGAGCAAATTGGCCTGCTTGACGAAGCTATTTTTGGCTTTGGCGAAGATGTGGATTGGTGTGTGCGTGCGGCCAAGGCGGGCTGGCAAGTTTGGTATCGCCCCGAAAGTGTTATTACCCATCTCAAAGGGCAAGGCGGTGCACACAGCCAGCCCTACCGCAAAGCGTGGGCACTGCATCAGGCCATGTGGATTTTTTATCGCAAACATTTACAAGCATCCTACTCACCCATCATCTCTGTTTTATTTTGGCTGGGTTTGCGGGTCAGTTTAGGTTTGAGTTATAGTCGTATTTGGCTGAAGCGACGCTGAGCCAATACGATGCCGACCTCCAATCAAAATACGCTCGATCGATGGCCACCGGCTAAACGCGGCTCACGCAGTGGCCTTGGGCTACGCGAACGCCGCGTATTATTGTTTATCGGTGATGTGATCGCCTTTGGCTTGGCGGCAGCGCTTAGTTTTCTGGGTTGGGCCATATTTGTGGTTGCAGTGCCTTCTATTAGTGCGGTCGCGTTTGCATTTGGCCCGATTATGTTTATTGTTTTGTTGGCGTGGGTTGGCACACTCGTGGCGACAGGCAGCTACGATTTGCGTTTTGGTGTCATGTCGCTCTTGCAAATCATTCAACATACTTTCATTGCTACGCTGGTAGTGCTGTTGGGCTATGTGCTGTTATTCTTTATCAGTGCTCCGTTGGCAAATTCAAACCATGTGCTTAGCCTAGACCTGAGCTGGTTGGCCCCTTTTGGGTTGCCGCGTTTTGTCATTGTGGCCATGTTATGGTTAGCCACACTTAGCACCATTACATGGCGAATGGCTTATGCGCGTTTTTTTTGCCGTGCCCATTTTCAGTGGCGGGTGCTCATTGTTGACCCTTCGCCTCATGACTCATTGGCTGCCCATTTATTGCACGACCGGCTTGGCAGTGATTATGCACTGATGGGTAGCATAACCGCCGAACAAGCACTTACCCTTAATGTTGCTGCAGTTCCCAAATTACTTGACATGGTGCAGCAAAATTCTATTGATGAAATCATTATCGCCTCTGATATTGAGTTTGATGGGCTGTTGCGCCAAGTGATCGAAGATTGTCATCAATTAGGGGTGCGTGTGACCCCACTCCCGATTTTTTATGAACAGTTAACCCAAATGGTTCCCATTCTCAGTATCGGAAAACAATGGTATGTGGCATTACCATTTCAGAATACCCCGCCGTTGGGGTTTGACTTGTTTAAAAGGCTAATAGATATTGTGGTTGCTTGTGTCGGCTTGCTTGGGCTGGCCGTAATCTTGCCGTTACTTGGGTTGCTAATCAAACTCGACAATGCCGGCAGCATTTTTTTTCGGCAAGAACGCTTGGGGCTATATGGCAAACGTTTTGGGGTATGGAAATTGCGCACTATGAAAAGCATGAATGATGTTGCGAGCCAACAGACACAGACCCTCGCCCAAACCTCTGACCCTCGTATTACCCGTGTTGGGCGTTGGATGCGGCGAATTCGGCTTGATGAATTGCCCCAACTCATCAATGTCTTGCGCGGTGAGATGAGCCTTGTGGGGCCACGCCCCGACCCGTTGGCGTTTGCCGAAGAATGGAAAGCCCATGTGCCTTTTTACCGCCTGCGCTTGTCGGTTAAGCCCAGCATGACCGGTTGGGCGCAGGTGAATTATGGCTATGTTGTCAGTATTGATGATGCTATTGCCAAATTGCAATACGATTTATATTACATCAAACACCGCTCATTATCACTTGATATGCTCATTCTTGCCAAAACCATCGGGGTTGTTCTTGGCATGAAAGGCAGGTAGCGTTAATTACGAATTACAAATTACGAATTAGTTTTTCCTAATTCGTAATTTGTAATTCGTAATTCGTAATTAATAGATATTTCAGCGCCCCGCGCCACGAATGCGAGAAAATATCATAACGGCGTGTTTGGATTTCGTTTAGCCATAAGCGTAGTCGTTTTGAGCCACGCGCAGATCGAATTGTCATGCGGCATTGAAAATGATCGCGCCGCGCTTGGATGAGGCGGATAACGCGGTTAAATTCACTGTGCATCTGTGGAAATTGAAGCGCCGACTGTGCAACATCATGGCTTAACTCATTCATGGCTGCAATTTCGAGGTGATAGCGTTGTGATTCTGGCAAATTAAGCCCACTTAGCCCAATTTTTTGGGCAGTATGAATACGGTATTTCATCAGCGGCGTTGTAATGGCATGGCCAGCATGACCTAAGATAGAGGCAAAAAACGCCCACCAAAAATCATGCACCGAGGTTGGCGCAGGGGCGGGTAATGCGGCAATAACATGTGCTTTAAATGCCATTGTGGCCCCAGTCACCACGTTTCGCCGTAATAGGGTGGTGATTGGGTCAGCCCGAAATAAATGTTGTCGTGTGGTATTAAATCCGGTTTTTTGCCATAATCGTTGATTCAGATTTTTACTTTTGTTGTTGATCAATTCTGCATCTGAAAAAATATAGCCTATTGTAGGGTTTTGGGCAAAGGTTTGATCAATAACCGCTAATTTATGCGGCAGCCAGACATCATCTTGATCAGCCAACACAATAATATCGCCGTGACACAGTTGAACTGCATGTTTAAAATTTTTTGCGACACCCAATCGCGCTTCGTTTACTTTATATTGCACTGCAAATGGGGCTGTCGCGGTAAATTTTTGCACCATACGCAGCGTATCATCGGTTGACCCATCATCACAAATAATCAGCTGGGTGGGTAACACCGTTTGTTGCAAAATGCTGTCGAGTTGTTCGGCTAAAAAGGCGGAACCGTTATAAGTGCATAGCGCAATCGAAATTTGCATAATTTAGCCTGTATTGATGGAGGGTAGTAAACATTCGGCCATATCTAATGCAGCAGCATTAACATCATGTTGCGCATAAGTCAAATGCCCAAGCCAGCGCAGGCGTTTTGCATAACGCGCCAAAAATGCGATGAAAGGAATGCGAATGATACGCCCCAAAAAACGATGATTTTGGTAGGGCAAGGCCTCAATCATGCGATGAATTTTGAGCCAATTGGCATAATGCGCTTGATAATTGCCTAATGCAATTTTTGCAAACACCTGTTGCTTGGCAATTTGGCTTTTGGCTTCAGGGCGTGATTGCATCTGAATTTCATGTAATCGTGCGAATACTAATTTGCCAACTGCCGTTGGTGAACAATAGTGTGTAATGTCTTGTTGGGCTTGATGGCCTCGCCGTTGTGCTTCAGCCGGGTTGAAATAGACCTCGCGCATCAGTGTTGCGGCGTGCGCAATGTCTGGCTTGGCCCATACTTGCCCCGGCTCATAGACCTCAGCCATTTTGGGATCATAAATATGGTCAGCTAACGTGATTTGATGCGATGTGTAATCAACTGGGAAGCCATTGGCGGCGTTAAGATAATCTGTATTGGCTGAAAAATTGGTGGCAATAACCGGTTTGCCTAAGCTCATCGCTTCGGCCATACCCAGCCCAAAGCCTTCGGCGCTGTGCAGTGAAATATAACAATTGCAGTGCTGCAAGAGGGCATCTACTTTTGCACGTGGGTAATCGCTATCAATTAATAGGCCATTCACCCTTTTTAAGGCCAATTTAAGCGCTTGGTGGGCGGCAGGGTAAATATGTATATCGCGGGCCTTAATGACCAATAAGGGGTGTTTGTCATTTTTTGAAAATGTGTTTTCATGGAAAGCACGCTCAAATGCTTCGATAACGGCCCAAGGGTTTTTACGCGCTAATGACGATTTCGCATCAAAGCTAAAATAAAAGATGAAGCGATCATCGGGTAAGCCCAATTCGGCATGGGTAATGTGTGTGGGTGGGCTAAGTTTAACGACATTAGGGATAACCCGAACCGGCACCGATACCGCGGCTTTGATCGCCTGTGCCGAATAATTACTGATTGTCCAAATTTCATCGGCATAGCTTAAGCCATTTTGCCACCATGTTGGCGCGCGTGGCAATTCAAAAGACCAATTACCAATCGTATATTTATTTAAAATTAATGTCCTAAGTTGTTTGACCGGCAGATGCTGCAAAATAATTGGCTCATAAGCCAATAAATTAATCTTGTGATGAGGGGTGTTTGGAAGTGACTGATAGCGTTCTGCCAGATCTGTTAAATGCAAGCGATTTGGCACAAATAACTCAACCAAACTAGCATCGATTTTTTCTGATAATAAGGTATCTGCCAAATTTCGGTTCGCTTCACCAATGCCCGTATTGAGTCGAAGGTCTGCGATAAGGTTGATTCCCAAAAGCGACATACAACTATTTTAGGGCAATGCAAATTGCTGGTTTCAACCTTGTTTTTAAAGATGTAATGCCGAAATAACTGCCTCCATTCCTGTGGTAAATGGAGGCAGTTATTTCGGTAAAAATAGCTCGCCGCTCAGCCTTTAGTGTCAGGGGCTTTAAGATCAGAGGCCAAGATGATTTCGCGTTTGAAGATATATTCCTGAGCGGTATTGTCTGCCGAAATTAATTCCCAGCCTTCGCGGCCTTTTTGATTGGCAAATTCTGAGATAGACGATTTTTTCTTCCATTCGTCAATCTCTTCATCATTAATATATCGTGGCATTGCCAAGTGTTTACGATAATCACATATTACAAATAAATATTCCCAAGTTTTCATTTTATATTTCTCCACCATAAAAGTGTTAAAGCGTAATGCAAATGAGGGTTTTGATATTACAGCGTATTTGCTTGTTGACCCTCACGTTACTTTTAATATTACCAAACTTCAGATTTAACTTTTTGTTAATATTACACTTTTGAAAATTAAATTTACTTAATTAATATTTTTTAGTGAAAAAAACAATATTAATTTTGATTTTTGTGATATTTATCAACGTAATATCTTCACTATCTTAATCATGAAATTTATAGACAGACAATTGCAAATTGGCGAAGGTATCGATATAAACCCCCTAGTTTTAAAATCACGAAAAATAAAACAAATGACACCATCATAAAGAGGGTGTCATTTGTTTTAATCAACAAAATAATTTCGATTTACTTCATTGCGCTAATCCAATTGGCCTTAGCGATATTCACTTCGGTGGATGGGGCTGGGAAATAAGATACTTTCTTAAGTGCGCGATCAACATTTACAATGTAAAAATTGATAAAAGCAGCGACTTGAGGCTTGTCTTTCATGATCTTGGCGCTGCTATACACAAATAATGGACGAGCCACAGAATACTTATTCGCATCAACATTGGCTTGGTTTGGCTCAACATCATTGACCTTAACCGCCCGCAACTTGCTAGCATTTGCGACAAAATAAGCATAGCCAAAATAACCAATTGCGCCTTCATCGCCCGTAACACCTTGCACGAGCACATTGTCATCTTCGCTTAGTTGTGGCTTGGCATCCAAAATGGGTTTCTTGTCTTTCTTGTAGAAATGTTCCACAAAATAATCGAATGTGCCGCTATCGGTGCCGGGGCTATACAAAATGATCTTTTTGTCGGGGTAAGCCGCATCAACTTCTTTCCATGTTTTGGTTTTGCCAGAGAAAATATCGCCAATTTGCTTTTCGGTTAACGATTGTGCCCAAGTGTTTTTGGGGTTAACAACAATGGCCAAAGCGTCGGTGGCAACGCGAAATTCGACTGGGGTGATGTTGTTCTTTTGGCAATCACCAAGCTGCTTTTCACTAATTTTAGCGCTGGCATTCGAAATATCGGTTTCGCCTTTGCAAAAACGCTCAAACCCGGCCCCAGTGCCAATGCTATCGATGGTGATTTGGCCCTTATAGCCTTCATCTTTAAACAGTTCTGACACACGTTGGGTCAGCGGGAACACGGTGCTGCTGCCAGCGCTGATGATATTGCCTTGTATTTTGCTGGGATCGACATCGGGCAACCCTGTTTTGGGGTTAATGGCCCCGCTTGGGGCTGCGGCTGCGGTTGTGGGGGCGGCAGCCACCGGTTTGGCTGGGGCCGCAGTTGGGGCTGGTGTTGCGGCGGGGCTGCAAGCGGCTAGCAACGTCATTGCTATACCCGTTGAAATGGTTAATGTTAGATTCGTCTTCATTTTTTCCTTTTGATTTCTACTTATTAGTGCAACACACATTCTTCTTTATGAGTGTTGCTTATGAATTGAATACTAACAAACTGCCTTTAAATCTGTGTTAAGAATTAAAGTTGTGCCAATTGCAATTTACAGATCGATAATTTCTTGTCAGAAATTTATTAATCATTTCTTGAAAAATGATTAAGTGACGACCTTAACCCTAAGTCGTCACTTAATCATTCACAAATAGGAGGAGAGAAACACCGAACATGCGTAAATATAAACGATTAAAGTTAAATTTAGATGGTGTTATAATAGCAAAGCGGGTATTTACAGCGTAGACATATGATATAAACGATTAAAGTTAAATTTAGATGGTGTTATGGTTAAAAAAATTTAATCTTGATCACGAAAAATGAAAACACCGATGACACCATGGTCTGAAATAGCGAAATGACTATCACTCGCCTAGTTTTACCAGGCAAGTGATAGTCATTTCGGCGAAAAATTGTTTTAAGAAACGCCGTCTAAGCCAAATTGGTTTTAAACAAAGCGACGGCCCGCGCCCATGCATCTTTGGCAGATGATTCGTGATAAGCACCATGATCTGGGTTGAGAAAGGCGTGACCGGCCCCAGCATATACGCGTACTTCAGCCGTTTTGCCTGCTTCAGCCAACGCGCTTTCAATCGCCCTTACTTGTGCTAATGGAATACCCCCATCTAATTCACCATACACCGCCAACATCGGTGCATTGATCTTCGAGATGTCTTCGGTACGTGGGTCGATACCGCCGCCATACCAAGGCGATGAGGCCCCGATATGTGGGTAGCGGCAAGCCATCTTAAAGGTGAGGAAGCCCCCAACGCAAAACCCCATAATGCCTAGTTTTTTTGACGATACACCCGGGTCTTTGCGCAAATATTCAGCCGCCAGTTCTACTTCGCGCAAGGCAATTTCAACATTGCCGCGCAACATCATAATCAGCTTACGAGCGTCATCCGGCTCAGTGGCAATTTGCCCATGATACAAATCGGGAACCATCACCACAAAGCCTTCACTGGCAAGGCGTTGGGCAATATGACGAATGTGAGGTTCAATGCCCCACCACTCTTGAATGAGTACAATTCCGGGGTAGGCTTGGTCGTCGCTAGGGCGTACAAGATACCCACGTGGGCCTTTGTCTTTTGGATCGGTAAATACGGTGTCAGATTGAACTATCATATCGTAAGTATATTATGAGAACTTATTGGAAATTTAGTGCCGCCGAACAAATTTTATTTGGTC
This sequence comes from Thermoflexus hugenholtzii JAD2, assembly GCA_945877855.1. Taxonomy (GTDB): domain Bacteria; phylum Chloroflexota; class Anaerolineae; order J036; family Brachytrichaceae; genus AQU-03. Next base: position 17,504 of record CAMDWA010000007.1, read on the forward strand.
AAAACACAGCGCGGCAAATGGGCAGCGAATTAACGCTGATGGGGCTACGCTCGGCTTTTATTGTGACCGACAGCAACCTAATAAAAGCCGGTGTGATCGATGTGGTCCGTACCAGCTTGAGCGAGGCCGGTATCGCCAGCGCCATATTTGAAGGGGGCGCACCTGAGCCTAGCACTGATATTGTGTCTAATGCCGTTGAGGCCGCCCGCAAAACAAATGTCGATGTCGTCATTGGCGTCGGCGGCGGCAGCAATATTGATGTGGCAAAAGTGGTTGCCGCCATTTTGACGCACGGGGGCACACCTTTTGATTATTTTGGCGAAGACAAAGTGCCCGGGCGCACCATCCCCATCATCGCTGTGCCCACCACCGCTGGCACAGGCTCAGAGACTACCCCTGTAGCGGTGTTAGAGGATGTGACCCAAAAGCTAAAACTTGCGGTCTCATCTAATTACTTGTTGCCGCGCTTGGCTGTTATCGACCCATTGTTGACCGTCAGTTGCCCAGCCAAAGTGACGGCTGAAAGCGGCATGGATGCGTTGACCCACGCTGTCGAGGCGTATACGCTGATTGAGCATTTTGCGCTCCCCATCCCCGCTGACATGCGGGTGGCTTTTCCGGGTAAAAATCCGCTCAGCGATGCGCACGCCACCAAGGCCATTCAACTGATTGGGGCCAATTTGCGCACAGCGGTGTATCAGCCGCACAATGTGGCAGCGCGTGAGGCCATGTCGCTGGCGGCGTTAATGGCAGGCATGGCCTTTGCCAATTCGGGGCTTTCGGCGGTTCATGCTTTGCAATACCCCGTAGGGGCGCTTACGCATACCTCGCATGGTTTGGGCAATGCCATTTTGTTGCCTGCTGTTTGTGATTATTTGCTGCCAGCCCAAACCCGCGAGTTTGCCGAAATTGCCAACTTATTGGGTGAACGCGCCGATGGTATTTCAGATCGAGATGCGGCGATGTGGGCGATTGAGGCTATTCGCCAAATCAAGACCGATGTCGGGATACCCAATGGGTTAAGAGATATCGGGGTGACAGCCAGCGATATTCCTGCGATGGCACAATCGACTTTACGTTATCAACGGCTTATTCGTTGTAGCCCGCGCCCACTCAATGCCGAAGCCTTTGAATGGATTTTGCGTCGCGCTTTGTAATAAAGACACAAAAATATCTGCTCAACAAGTTGATAAAAGGTTTTGCCAAATTCACTATCGCTCCCTCAAGCATAGATTGAAGGTGCGATAGTGAATTTGGCGCTTCATCTTTTAGGAATTTGCTGTGTGCTGAAAAGGGTATGCAAATTTTCAATGATTGTTTTTAGAATCTGCTAAACTCTAAGCACGAATGAAAAGACTTGTCAATAGTATCGCGATATGTGCGATTGCTGCGTCACTATGGACTCAGCCAACGATTCACCTTCAAGCCAATAGTTCACCGGACAACATGCGTCATGATGCAGATGCAAATGAGACTGTTTCATTATTAGGGTCAGCCGATGCGAGCAAATCGGGCACAACCCAAAACGCTTCAGGTATTACCGTTGGCGCTTATGTCATTCCAACTTTTAACTATGGGACTGAAATTGCAAACTTCAATAACCTAACCGGTAAAAAGCTAGGTGTTGCTATGTATTATCTCGATTGGGCTTTGACTTATCGGGATGGCGGGTGGTTTTTAGGGATTCAAATGGATTATCAACTTAATGCAGTTGATCACCCTGCCATCATGTTGGCATGGGAACCTAAAAATGGCAAACGTGCTTTGGGCTGTAACCAAGATTACAATGGCGGTATTCCGCCTGCCTCGATTGCAGCCGGTGGTTGTGATGGCTATATTCGCAATTATGCCAAGGCGCTTAAAGCTGAATCGAAACGCCGCTTTATTTTAAAGCTTGCCCATGAAATGAATGGGGCAGCCACATCTTACTGGCCCGGGCATTTTAATCAAACACCGGGTGATTACGTCAATATGTTTCGTCGGGTGCGGGCCTTGTTTCGCGAAGAAGGCGCGACCAATGTCGAATTTTTGTGGGCACCCAACTTTGATTCATATCCTGATACCCCCGGCAATCAACCGACTGATTATTACCCGGGCAATGATGTCGTCGATTGGGTTGGTATTAACGCCTATAACTATGCGCAAACTGCGCCGGGCGGGGCATGGCCTTGGCGATCGTTCGATTCATTTGTGGGTAATCGGCTAAAAGATTTTGCTTGTCGTTACCCTAAACCACAAATGATTCATGAATTTGGCACGGTTGAGGGTCAAAACAAAGCCGGTTGGATTTTGGATGCCTATAATGCGGTTCAAAATTATCCGTTTGTAAAGGCAATTGTGTATTACAACGACCGTGACTTTTCAAACCCCAATGCTGATTTTCGGATTACCGGCTCAACCGCGAAAGATGGTGGTGTAAGGGCGCTTAGCAATTGGACCAGCGCATATCAACAAGCGGTGTCATCATCGGCATTTAATTCTAAATTGCCGAGTTTAGCTGAGGCAAACCCGGGCGGGGTGAATTGTGGCGGTACACCACCAACGGCAGCCCCAACTGCCACCCCAATACCACCGACCGCCACCCCAGTGCCACCAACAGCGACCCCGTTTCGCCCAACTGCCACGCCATTGCCACCGACCTCAACGCCCATCCCGCCGCCACAAGCGACTGCAACGCCCATTCCCCCAACCGCCACGCCGCTACCTCAAGCAACACAGTCGCCCGAAGAACCAACGGCAACCATCGTCCCGACCGCCACCCCAGAATCTATTCGTCCGACTGCCACTACTGAGCCAGTGCCTTTGTTGCCTTTTGTTATTTCGGCAACGGGTGAAAACCGCAAGATTATTTTAAGTTGGCCCAGGATTCAAAACGCTTATTTTTACAAAGTGCATATTGAATGCCCTGCTGGCGCAAGCCCACCAGCCCAAACTGGCACTTGTGATGAACCCGCTGATACAGGCGAAACCAATTATGTGTTTAGTGGGTTAACCAATTATGCACGGTATAAGGTGCGTGTGGTGGGGATGAACAGTGATGGCAACCCCATTTCATCCTTAACTCCAGTCATCGCCATGCCTTATGATAAAGAGTTGGCGATATTTATGCCGTTTATTAAATCGCGGCGGTAATTTTTCTCTCCCTTATTAAGTTGTTTTTGATGAGGGAGAGCAAAGTGGGCGAAATTTTAAGCGAGATTAAATTAATCAGTTAAAATCAGCCATAATAAAATCATTTTCGTCCAAGATCAGACGGCGGCATTCATGCAAGCCGTTTTTTTTCGCCCCATGCCCAATGTTTTAGAAAACACCCTCATCGTTATCGACTTTGATAGCACCATTACCCAAGTTGAAGGCTTGGATGAATTAGCCGACATTGCCATGAGCCAGCACCCCAACCGCGAGGCGGTGGTGCAGCAAATTCGCAAGATTACCGAACAAGGTATGAATGGCGAAATATTATTTGCCGATGGGTTGCGTCGTCGCATTGCTTTGTTACGGGCGCACCGTAGTCATATTGATGTCCTTGTGCAGCGTTTGTACGGCAAAATTAGCCCATCTTTTGAACGCAATCAGGCCTTTTTGCGCGAGTATGCAGCCCAAATTTTAGTGGTTTCGAGCGGTTTTAAAGAATTCATTGTGCCAGTGGTTGTTGCGCTCGGTTTACATGCCGAAAATGTGTATGCCAATGAATTTCATTTTGACAGCGATGGGAATGTCATTGGTATTGACGAAAACAATGTATTGGCACAAGATGGCGGCAAAGTAAAGTTGATGCAACAGCTTCGGCAGGCTTCTTTCGATTCATCCGATCAACATGCAAAATTGATGAAAAACAATACCGAGGTTTTTGTCATTGGCGATGGCTATACCGATTATCAAATTCGAGAATCGGGGCAGGCTACGCGGTTTTATGCATTTACCGAAAATGTTGAACGCCCCAAAGTGACGGCCAAAGCCGATGTGATTGTGCCTTCGCTCGACGAATTTTTATATTTGCATGGGCTACCACGCAGCCAATCATACCCACGCAGCCGCATGAAGGTGTTATTGCTCGAAAATGTGCATTCAGTCGCGGCTCAATTATTGCGGCGTGAAGGCTATAGCGTCGAAATATTAAAAGGGGCTTTAAATGAAGATGAATTGATTGCTAAGATTAAAGATGTGTCTGTATTGGGGATTCGCTCAAAAACAGAGGTGACACGTCGCGTCTTAGAAAACGCACCTAAACTGCTTTCTATTGGTGCATTTTGTATCGGAACGAACCAAATTGACCTAGCTGCGTGCAGCGAATATGGGGTGGCGGTGTTTAACGCGCCTTACAGCAACACCCGCTCAGTGGTCGAGCTTGCCATCGGCGAAATGATTATGCTTATTCGCGGTGTATTTCCCAAAAGTGTAGGGATGCATGAAGGCAAGTGGGATAAATCGGCAAATAACAGCTATGAGGTGCGTGGCAAAAAACTGGGTATCATCGGTTATGGGCATATCGGTACCCAACTTTCGATCATCGGCGAAGCCCTGGGGATGGAAGTCTATTTTTATGATCGTGTTGATAAAATGCCGATTGGCAACGCCAAAAAATGCCGCACCCTCGACGATGTGTTGCGCGTGGCCGATGTGGTGAGTGTGCATATTGATGGCCGCCCCGAAAATACCAACCTTTTTGGCGAAAAACAGTTTGCGCAAATGAAAGATGGCGCGATTTTCCTTAATTTGGCGCGTGGGCATTTGGTCGATACCCCGGCTTTGGTCGCGGCCATCAAACAGGGCAAAATCAGCGGGGTGGGGGTTGATGTGTTCCCAACTGAGCCAAAAACCAATCATGAGGTGTTCGTAAACGAGTTGCGCGGTTTGCCCAATGTCATTTTAACCCCGCACATTGGTGGCAGCACCGAAGAAGCCCAAGAGGGCATTGGCAATTATGTGCCTGAGCGCTTGTTAGAATATTTGAATAATGGCAGCACCACTGGTAGCGTCAATTTGCCGGCGGTGCAATTGCCAGTGTTGCACGATGCCCATCGGCTATTGCACATTCATCGCAATGTGCCGGGTATTTTGGCCAAACTCAATGCGCTATTTGCCAAATATCAAATTAACATCAGCGGGCAATATCTTAAGACCAATGAGCAAATTGGCTATGTGATCGTTGATCTTGATAAAAATTACACCGATGCGTTTGTGAATGAAATTAAGAACATCGACGACACCATACGGTTTCGCATGTTGTATTGATGTAAATCGTCCCAGTATGATGAAGACGCGCATCTTATATCCTGGTTATCATTTTGCCGAATTACACACCCATATCAATCATGATCAGGCGCTGCCAACTGGGCGCACTGTTGTGCATAGCAGTGGGTTGGGTGATATTGGGGCTTATGTTACCAACCGTGATTTATCATCTTATACTGGATTTGCCCCCGAAGGTGATTTGGCGCGTTACCAAAGTAGCGTGTCGGCAACTGATGCGGGGTCGGCGTTACAAGCGCAGGGTAACACTGTCGGGTTATGGGTCGATTCGATGACATCACCGTTGTCAGAGCGTTTTAAAGTCGCGCAATGGGCATATTGTTGGCAAGAGTCTGTTTTTCCATGGGCAGGTGAACATAACGCACGCTTGTGTATTGAGCTTGATGCGGCTGTGCCTTGTTGTGATATGCATGGCGGGGTCATTAGCTATGCGTATGTGGCAATGGCGATACGCGATTGTGCCAATCAAACCGTTTTTTGGCTTCAGCAAAGTTTGTTTGATACACGCGGCAAACGTTATCGTTTAGAAGGGATTTTTCCGTGGGCCGAAATGAATAGCCTAATTGCTTTGGGCTATTTTGGCGGCAAGTATTATTGCTCGCCTTTGCCCAAGACTGCCATGCTTACCGATCAAACTTGGCGTGATTGGCGCTATTTTGGCGTGAGTATTAGCACTACCCAATTGTTGCGCATCATCGCAAGTGCCAATACCCGCTTGGGGCAACGTTGGTCTGGCAACCCAGAACAATATCGGCTCGAATTAATCGGGGTGGGGCCAGAAGTTTGCACCGAGGGGCAGGGTGGTCTTAATGAACGACATGGGCGTATCGGTATGAAAATTCGTGACCTACGGGTTAGCCTGCAATCTGAATAAAGCGTTTGCCGAAATCACGATATCGCCACCCCCGACAGGGATGGCGATATCGTGATTTCGGCATTACATCTTTTTAAACTGCTGCTGCCTACAAATGAATCATTTGCCCTTCGATACCATGCGCGGCTTCCATCAACGATTCACTCAGGGTTGGGTGGGCATGAACGGCGTGGGCAATTTGTTCGGTGGTCAGCTCGGCTGACTTTGCTAACACAAATTCGGGCAACAATTCGGTGACATCTGGCCCGACCATATGCACGCCCAAAATCTCACCATACTTTGCGTCGGCAATAATTTTGGCAAAGCCCTCGGTGTTGTTTAATGCCAACGATTTGCCATTGGCTTGGAATGGGAATTTGCTGACTTTGACGCTGTAGCCCTTGTCTTTGGCTTGTTGCTCGGTCAGGCCCATGCTCGCTACCTGGGGGTGGGTATAAGTGCAGCGTGGCATGGCATCGTAATCCAATTCGGCCAAATGCCCATCATATTTGCCCATGCTGGCGGCAATATGCTCAGCTGCCACAATGCCTTGGGCCGAGGCCACATGAGCCAAGCGCAACAGACCGTTAATATCACCAATGGCATACACATTTGGCACGTTGGTTGCCATATGGGTATCGACGGGGATATAACCGCGTTCATTGGCTTTGACCCCAGCCGCCTCAAGCCCAATGCCTTGGGTGTTAGGGGCCACGCCCATTGCCATCAACAGCCAATCAGCTTTGAGCGTTTGTTTATTCCCGGCTGTGTCAGCCACGCTGACGCTCACGCCATCGGCTTCGGTTTTGGCATCTTCCACCTTGGTGGCGGGTAATAATTTGATCCCGCTGCGGGTAAATGAACGCACGACCACTTGGCTCACTTCGGGGTCTTCGAGCGGCAAAATTTGGGGCAAGGCCTCGATGACGGTCACTTGCACGCCATAGGCGTTAAAGACATAGGCAAATTCCATGCCAATGGCCCCGCTTCCAATCACGATCATGCTTTTGGGCGTGATCGACACATCTAACAACTGGCGATAGGTAAACACGCGCTGCCCATCGGGTTTGAGCATGGGCAATGAAAACGGGCGCGCACCGGTTGCCAAAATAATGTGGCGACCGGTCACTTCGCGGGCGCTGTCTTTTAATTCAACCAGCACCGTGTTGGCATCTTTTAACACACCTTCGCCTTGAATGACGGTAATGTTGTTTTTGCGCATTAAAAAGCCAACGCCTTTGACCAAACGCCCCGACACATCGCGGCTGCGTTTATGGGCTGCGGCGTAATTCACCTTTAAATTGTCAAACGAAAAGCCATAATCTTTGCCTTGATGCAACAAATGCATCACCTCGGCATTGCGCAGTAACGATTTTGTGGGGATGCAGCCCCAATTTAAGCAAACGCCACCTAAATTGTCGCGTTCAATAATGGCGGTTTTTAACCCCAATTGTGCTGCACGAATGGCAGCAACATAACCACCGGGGCCTGCGCCCAATACAACCACATCGAACGTGTTGTTTGCAGCGGCGCTGGACACAGCTTCTGAATTATTAGATGTCATAGTTATTTTCAGATAATTCGTCTTTGTCAAAATCGACGATGAACGAGAAACGAGTAAGGTGATAATTGTAATCCTGATGGAAGCAACATTGCGTGAAAGATTGCGGCGGCTGGGATTACAAAAAGGCACAGCCCACCTTAAGCCGCCGGTAACAGCGGCCCCTATGTCGCCTGCTGTTGCCCCATTACACGGCGATAGATCGCTGCACGATGCCCAATTTACACGGCTCGAAGCTCAGAATGAACATCAATTGTGGAATGTTGAGCAGCGCACCCCGTATGGCACAGCCCGTATTCGCCGCACTGTTTATCATCTTGACCATCAGCATGGCGATCGCCCATTGCACCATGCGCTTCATAGCCCATTGGCAGAACAAGATTTTCAGCGTGCTTTGTTTCTTGATACCGAAACCACTGGCTTAGCTGGTGGGGCTGGCACTTTGGCATTTTTGGTTGGGGTAGGCTATTTTCAGGAAATGGAAACTGGAAACTGGAAAATGGAGGGCAGGGAGACTGACGATTTTTCATTGTCAACGCAAGGCCTGCACTTTGTCATTGACCAATTTTTTTTGAGCGACCCGTCTGACGAGGCGGCGATGTTGGTTTGCATTGATAAGTTGGTGAATGGGCATGATAGCTTGGTGACGTTTAATGGCAAAACGTTTGATGTGCCATTGTTAGAAACCCGTTTTACACTGGCGCGTATAGCGCCATCGTTTGGCGACAAAGTGCATTTAGATTTGTTGCAATATGCGCGCCGCGCATGGCGGGGGATGCTTAGCTCGCTAAGTTTGGGGTCGCTCGAATTTCATTTGTTGGGTGTGCGACGTGACCAACAAGATATCGCCGGGTTCCTCATCCCACAACTTTACCGCGATTATTTGCAAGCTGGCGCTGCTGCCCAACATGAAGAAATGAGCCGCGTGATGTATCACAATTTGTATGATATTTTGTCGATGGTGACTTTGGCGGCGCGGCTTTATGAGGTATTTGAGCGCCCGACCACCCCTGATGAACATTTGGCGGTTGGGCGTCATCATGAGCGTAATGGCGATTTGGATCGGGCTATCGCGGCCTATAAATTGGGGATAGGGGAAAAGGATGAAGGATTGGTGGGAAAGGATGAAGGATTAAGGATTAAGGATGAAGGTGGTCAATCCCCAATCCTTAATCCTCAGTCCTTAACCTCAACCATGCATCATTTGGCACAAAGCCTAAAACGGGCTGGGCGGCGTGATGAAGCGGCCGGCTATTGGGAGATATTAGCGGACGCGGATGATGTTGAGGCCTTGATTGAGTTGGCAAAGCACTATGAATGGCACGCGGTTGATCATACGCGGGCGTTGATGGCGGCACGGCGGGCGCTTAAATTGGCACGTGACCCCATCACCCGCCGCGAATTTGAGAAACGGGTGACGCGCTTAACGAATAAGGCTCATCCTACTCAAAAAAATCCTCATCACCCGCTGGCAAATACTTAACCGCCTCATTGATCTTGAATGTGACACCCAAACCCGGCGCGTCCCATACATCGATCATGCTGTTGTTGACAATTGGGTCAGGCAAGCCCTCCACAATGTCATACCACCACGATGGTCGGGCGATGGGGTATTCGAAGGCGATGTAATTATCGGGCATGGCAGCGGCGCAATGCACATGCGCGGCCAAACCAAACACGCCATCAAAAATGCCATGCGGGGCCATGAGAATGCCATGTAAATCGGCATATTCGGCGATCCACTTCATCTCGGCAATGCCGCCCACATCGGCGGGGTCGGGGCCGATCACATTCACCGCGTGTTTTTCGATCAACTCACGAAAATTTTGACGCAAATAAATTTGCTCGCCGGTGTGAATGGGGGTGCTGGTCTTGCTTGTGATATCGCGCAAGACATCGGCCAGCACATACGGCACATAATCGCCCGTCACCAAATCCTCTAGCCACATAATGTTGTATGGCTCCAATGCCTTCGCCAAGCGAATCGAATCGGGCACAGTCCACCCCGGGCCGCAATCGAGCGCGAGGCCGATGTCGTCACCCAACACCGATTTCATGGCGATGACGCAATCGATGACATGCTTCAAGCCCTTTTCAGTCAACAAACCACGATTTGGGTGGCTAGGGCCTTTGCGCAAATCGCCATAAAAAAAATTGGGCACATGCTCAGGCATGGCACTATGAAACCCAATCCCTTGCTTGATGATGCTAAAGCCTTCTTTGGCGGCTTTCATTTTGCGCATATTGTCGGCGTAGTCATCGGGGGTATAGGTGGTCATGGGGAAGCGCACGCCACCGTTATACACCCGCACTTTATCGCGCACTTTGCCGCCGAGCAATTTATACACCGGCACCCCCGCGGCTTTGCCGGCAATGTCCCACAAGGCCATTTCGATGGCGCTGACGGCGCTGCCCCAAGGTTTAAAGCTACCCATACGACGTATTTTGAGCATCACGCGTTCAACATTGGTCGGGTCTTCGCCAAGAATATGTTTTTTGTAAAACAACACCATCGGCTTTAAATAAGGCTTGGTATTTTCGGCTTGTCCATAACCATCAATACCGGCATCGGTGACAATTCTCACTACTGGGTTTTCGCCAATTACGGCGCATTTGAGGTCAATTATTTTCATAGGATTACCCTTGCTGTATGGCTATAGTATACCTTCTTTGGATAAAAAATATGACACATTTGAGACACTCTATAATCTAGCGCATATCGCTTTTTTAGCACATTAATATGAGCATTAATATTGAATCTGCCAACCAAACTGCGGTCGATCGGATGATGAGCGCCCGCCCCATTTTGACGGGTGTTGCCCGTGCCAAGGATGTGATCCCCGGTATGCGAGACAACCTGATTTTGCACGCTGGGCCACCCATTAGTTGGGCACGCATGTCTGGCCCATTGCGCGGGGCGATTATTGGGGCGCTTATTTTTGAGGGCCAAGCCGCAAATGAGAATGACGCACTGGCTTTAATTGAGCGCGGCGAAATTGAATTTGCGCCATGCCACGAACACAACACTGTGGGGCCAATGGCGGGCGTGATCTCGGCCTCGATGCAAGTTTATGTGGTCAAAAATGCCGAGCATGGCAATATAGCCTATTCAAACCTAAACGAAGGTTATGGCAAAGTGTTACGTTATGGCGCGTATAGCGATGAGGTTTTAACAAAATTGCGCTGGATGAATGAGGTGCTTGGCCCAGCGATTGGGGCGGCGTTGGCCCAAACCGATGGCTTAGATTTGCGTGCGCTGATGGCCGAAGCCTTGCATATGGGTGACGAAGGTCACAACCGTAACAAAGCTGGCTCGGTGTTGTATCTTAAATGGTTGGCCCCGCATTTGGCCCGCACGATGAAAAACACTGAAGAGTTGGCTAAAGTGTTGCAATTTATTGGCGATAACGCCCTGAGCGTGCTTAACCCCGTGATGGCGGCTTGTAAAGCGATGTGTGATGCCGCACACGGCATCGAAGGCAGCACTATTGTGACCGCAATGTGCCGCAATGGCACCGATTTTGGGGTGCGGGTGAGTGGTTTGGGGGGGCAATGGTTTACGGCTGCGGCTCAAATTCCTGTCGGCCTGTTTTTCACGGGCTACACCCAAGATGATGCCAACCCCGATATCGGCGACAGTGCCATCACTGAGACGGCTGGGGTAGGCGGCTTTGCAATGGCGACGGCTCCGGCTATTGTTACCTTTGTCGGTGGCTCGCCCAAAGATGCGATTAACGCCACGCTTGAGATGTATGAAATTACGACGGCTGAACACAAACAATTTAACATGCCGGCGCTCGATTTTCGCGGCACACCAACGGGTATCGATATTCGCAAAGTGGTTGAATTGGGCATCACGCCACGCATCAATACCGGCATTGCCCACAAGCGTGCTGGGGTCGGCCAAGTCGGTGCTGGCCTAGTGCGCCCGCCGCTCGACATTTTTGAGCAAGCCTTGATTGCATTTGCTGATCAATATGGTTTTTGAAAGAAGTGGAAAGTAGAAAGTGGAAAGTGCAAAGTAAGGGCATGGCACTTTTTACTTTGCACTTTCTACTTTCCTCTTAGCATTTCTTATGAAACCTGCTGCGTTTAAATACATTGCTGCGCAATCGCTTGAACATGCGCTGACGCTAAAAGCCGAGTATGGCGATGAGGCTAAATTTTTAGCGGGTGGGCAAAGCCTCGTCCCGGCCATGAATTTACGTGTGGCCCAACCCGGGGTTTTGGTCGATTTGAACCCGATCACAGGGTTAGATTTTGTGGGATTAAGGATTAATGAAGGATTAGGGATTGAGGATTGGGGATTAACGACAATCCCCAATCCCCAATCCTTAATCCTTCATATTGGCGCGATGACCCGTTATCGCACGCTTGAGCGCTCGGCTGAAATTGCGGCACAATGCCCGCTGCTGCATGAAACAATGCCCCATGTGGCGCATCCACAAATCCGCAATCGTGGCACTTTAGGTGGCAATTTGGCTCATGCCGACCCAGCATCAGAGTTGCCAGTGGTGATGTTAGTGCTAAATGCCCAATTCAAAGCCCAATCGGTGCGTGGCGAACGTTGGATTGCTGCCCGCGATTTTTTTACGACCATTTTTACGACGGCGTTGGCCGCAGATGAAATGTTGACCGAAATTGCCATACCGTTGTCGACCGACAGTGATGCTGGTCGTACCCGCACTTGTTTTATGGAAATTGCACGCCGACGTGGCGATTATGCGATGATGGGGGTGGCGACGAGTATCACATTAAACGCGGCTGGGGTTTGCACCAATGCAAAATTGGGTTATTTGAACGCAGGCGATACCCCCATTTTGGCAACGCAGGCCGCCCAAACCCTAATCGGGCAAGTCATTGGCGATGATCACATTCGGGCCGCAGCCGCCATTGCCCATGATGAAATACAGCCGCCCGGCAATATTCACGCTTCCGTTGCTTTTCAACGTCATTTAGCTGGCGTGCTTACCCGTCGAGCCATTAAGGAGATTTTGGAGTTTAGATTTTAGAAATTACGAATTACGAATTACAAATTACGAATTAAAGAGAAATTTCATTCGTAATTCGTAATTCGTAATTTGTAATTCGTAATTATGAAAGACCTTCATACAATTACAACCACCGTTAACGGCAAAACTTATACCCGTGAGGCCGAGTCACGCATGTTGCTGAGTGATTTTATTCGACATGAATTAGGCTTAACCGGCACGCATGTGGGCTGTGAATATGGCGTGTGTGGCGCGTGCACCATTTTGTATGATGGCCACCCGACCCGCTCATGCTTAACCTTAGCGGTGCAGGCCAATAATCACACGATCGAAACGGTCGAAGGGTTGACCACTGACCCAAATAAATTGCACCCACTACAACAATCGTTTCAAGATGCGCATGGCCTGCAATGTGGCTATTGCACCCCGGGCATTTTGATGACGATGAAGGCTTTTTTAGCCGAAAACCCTAACCCAAGTGAAACCGAGGTGCGCGAAGCACTCTCTGGTAATTTATGTCGCTGCACCGGCTATCAACATATTGTCGATGCAATATTAAGAATGAAGGATGAGGGATGAAGGATGAAGGATGAAATTCGGAATAACCTTCGATGCATCCTTCATCTTTCATCCCTCATCCCTCATCCTTCATCCTTCACCCTTCCACTTTTATCCTTTTATTATGAAAATCTATGACCTTTCCCAACCCCTTAATCAAGATTGTTCGTTTTGGCCGTTTTATCCGCCGTTTGAGGTGAAATATTTCAAACGCAAGTCGGAGCACGGGGTGAATGCGCAATACATTCAAACCTCAAACCACATGGGAACCCATCTCGATGCGCCGCGTCATTTTGTGACCAATGGCCGCACCATCGAGCAAATTCCTATTGAATGGTGTTACGGGCCGGGCGTTATCGTTGACCTAAGCGATATGCTCGACGATTTAGACCTATTTACGCCCGAAGATATTGAAAAACGTGCAGATGTGCGTGAAGGCGATATTTTGTTTATCCACACTGGCTGGGGCAAATATTCATTTTTAGAGCCAGCCGGTGATGAAGAACGTTATATCCAACGTCACCCCGGCCCGCATTACAGCATTTGCGATTGGCTTCTAAAGAAGAAAATTCATATTTGGGGTGTCGATATGATCAGCACCGATCATCCGATGAACCTGCCGATTGGGCGCTTTTTGGGCAAAGGTGGCCTCGAACATTGGCAAAAGGTGCGCCGTATTTGTGAAGGCAAATTTGGGGCCGAGAATATGGATACGCTATTTCCGCCCGAAGCCTATCAATTGACGCACAATGCGCTATTCCCTCATGACTGTATGCATGTCGAAAACCTTGGTGGCGACATTGGGCTAAAAGAATTGCATAACAAGCGCATCACCCTCGGTGTGTTTCCTTGGAAATTTAAAGGCGGTGAAGCCGCCTTCTGTCGCGCTGTGGCATGGGCTTAAATTAATGGTTAATGGTTAATGGTTAGTGATTGACTATTAACCATTAACCACTAATCACTAATCATTAACCATTAACTGTATAGACAAATTAAGTTAGCATACAGCAGTAAGCATGAGCATTAATGTATCGTCTCATATTTTGTATGCTAACATGTTTTGTTAATACAATTAACCATTAACCATTAACCATTAATTCTCAGTTTTGATTTTTGTTCTGGGGTGACGCGCACCACATTCCAGACCAACTTGGTTCTTTCAAGCAAACGAATGACATAGGCCGAAATATCAATCTGCCACCACTCGAGGCCATGCTCGGCGGCGCGAGGGAAGGCATGATGATTGTTATGCCAACCTTCACCTAGGCCAAAAACACCCATCACCCAATTATTGCGGCTTTCGTCACCCGTTTTATAGGGACGCTCGCCAAATACATGGCAAATTGAATTGATGCTCCACGTGACATGGTGCAAGATAAAGGTGCGCACGAGACCGCCCCAAATCACGCCGGTCCAGCCGCCAATCAGATAACATACGACCAAGCCCAACACATACCAAACAAACCATAGCTTGTCTGTCCAGATCACTGTCGCATCTTTTAGCAACCAACCCGCATATTTTTTAATATCGGGCGCATAACGAAAAAGCCAGCCAACGTGGGCATGAAAGAAACTGCGCAACGGACTATGTGGATCATCGGCTTCGTCAGAGGCGGCATGATGATGAATATGGGTTGCCACCCAGCTAATTGGGTTGCTTTCGAGCGATTGACAGGCAAAAATGATGAGTGTTGCCTTGAGCCAAGCATAAGTCTCAAAAGCGCGATGCGTCAACATGCGGTGATAGCCTACTGTTACCCCTAAACCGCCGATGAGGTAAAACGCCAATAGCAAAATCAAATCGGTGGCAAAAACATAGTGCTGCCACAGCATGACCATCGCTACGATTGTGCCAATCATGGGCGTGACCACGCCAATGAGCAACAGACTATTATCAAACCAAGTGCGGCGTAGTGTGGTCGCCTTGGGCGTTTGAGAGGTTAATTGAGCCATTGTTTTAGGTTTATTGTTGGTAAATATCTAAAATGCAATAAAACGCCGATTTCAACATCTCTTGTCAAGCATAGCTTGACAAGAGATGTTGAAATCGGCGAAAATCTCATTTTATAGACGTGCTCAGTATATCAATTAAGACGTAACCGCACCATGAATCGCTGGCCCGACCAATTTGGCATATTTTGCCAATGCGCCAGTGGTATACATCGGTGCGGGGTGTTTTACTTCAGCCAAACGTGCCTTAATTTCTTCGTCGGTCAAATTGACCGAAAGCTCACCTTCGCGCGAATCACGACCATCGATGGTGATGATATCGCCATCACGCAAGGCCGCAATGGGGCCACCGACCGCAGCTTCGGGGCCAACGTGCCCGACCATCAAGCCGCGTGTTGCGCCAGAGAAGCGCCCATCGGTGATGAGGGCGACATCGTAACCCAAGCCTTGGCCCATGATCGCGGCAGTGGTGCTGAGCATTTCACGCATACCCGGGCCACCCTTAGGGCCTTCGTAACGAATCACCACCACATCGCCCTTCACAATTTCGCGCCGCGCCACAGCAGCTGCGGCATCTTCTTCACAGTTAAACACCTTGGCTGGGCCAACGTGTAACAATTTTTCTACACCGGCCACCTTTACCACACCGCCTTCGGGGGCAAGGTTGCCACGCAAAATAACCATGCCGCCGGTGCTGCGAATGGCTTTGTTGATGGGGCGCACCACATCTTGGCCGCTGAGTTGTTCGGCGTTCTTTTCGTTGGCGAGGTTCTCGCGCATGGTTTTGCCGGTCACGGTTAATACATCGCCATGCAGCAAACCTGCGTCTAACAAGGTCTTCATCACCACTGGCACACCGCCAACTTTATGCAAATCTTCCATCACATATTTACCACCGGGGGTCATATCGGCAATGTGTGGGGTGCGCGAGTTGATCCGCACAATATCATCGAAGGTAAATTCGATATTGGCCTCGTGGGCAATGGCGGGTAAGTGCAGGGCGATATTGGTGCTGCCGCCCATTGCACAAACGACGGTTAAGGCGTTTTCGAGCGCTTCTTTGGTGATGATGTCGCGGGCTTTAATTCCACGTGCGATCAAATTCATCATCGCTACACCGGTTTTATAACCCATTTCAAAACGATCTGCTTCGACTGCTGGCGGCGAGGCGCTGCCCGGCAAGGCCATGCCCAACGCTTCGCTCACTGAGGCCATCGTGTTGGCGGTAAATAAGCCACCGCACGAGCCGATGCCCGGACAGGCCACGCATTCAAGCTCATATAGATCGTCGTCGCTCATTGTGCCAGCTTCGTGTTTGCCCACCGCTTCGTAAACGGTTTGAATGGTGACATCTTTGCCGCGATAGCGCCCGGGTTTAATGGTGCCGCCGTAGACGAAAATGCTCGGCAAATTGAGACGCGCCATCGCCATGAGTGTGCCGGGTAAGCTTTTGTCACAACCGGCCAAACCGACAATGGCATCATAGCAATGTGCCCGCATCACCAATTCAAACGAATCGGCAATCACTTCGCGGCTGATCAATGAGGCTTTCATGCCTTGATGCCCCATGCCGATACCGTCGCTGACCGAGATAGCGACAAATTCGCGTGGGGTTCCGCCATTGTCTTTAATGGCGCGTTTGGCGTGTTGGGCCAAATCTTGCAGCACCATATTGCATGGGGTTACTTCATTCCAAGTGTGGGCTACGCCAACGAGAGGCTGCGCCAATTCTTTATCGCCCAAACCCATTGCACGCATAAAAGCGCGGTGCGGGGCGCGGGCCGGGCCTTGCAGCTCGTTGCTAACGGTTTTAAATTGAGTAGTTGGGGTTGTTACTGGTGTGCTCATGAGAATACCTGATTTAGTGTAATTGTGAGATTGTAGCAGCTATGGCATATCTTCTTAATAATTGGGGTGTCTTCAAAAGACGAAGTGATCGTGCTTTTGGCAAAAATTTGCTTTAATTTCTATTGTTTACTGAGAAGATACGCTATGGCTGTAAAAAACGTTGTTTTGTTACAAGGCCGCTAACACGGCGGTTAATACATCACTGGTGCTGGCACTGCCACCGAGATCTGGGGTGCAAATACCTTGGCTCAACGTGCTATAAACAGCTTGTTCAATACGCTCGGCGGCTTCGGGCAGATGCCAATAATATTGGCATAATAATGCTGCACTGAGAATGGCCCCTGCGGGGTTAGCCACGCCTTTGCCAACAATGTCTGGGGCGCTGCCGTGAACAGGCTCAGCAATGGCAACCTTTGTGCCGATATTGAGGGCCGGTGCAACCCCCATGCCGCCCCCCCACACCGAGGCGACATCGGACAAAATATCGCCAAACAAGTTTGTGGTCACCATCACATCAAATTGATGCGGGCGCGAAGCCAATAACATGGCAGCGGTATCGACCAATAATTCGTTGATTTTTACATCAGGGAATTCGGCACTTAATGAGCGCACACTGTCGCGAAATAGGCCATCAGTCAAGCCCAAAATATTGGCCTTGTGCACGATGGTTAATTGCTTGCGTCGGGCATTTGCCATTTCAAATGCCACCCGCCCAATGCGCACTGAGGCGGCTTTGGTGATGACGCGCTCGGCGACGGCTTCGCCTGTTTCAACATCGCCGCGCATATATTCGCGCCCAATATACAGACCTTGGGTATTTTCGCGCACAATCAGCAAATCGAGCAATCGTTGGGCGGGGGCGGGTGGGGCAATGGGCGCTGGCGCAGGTTGCGCTGCTGCGGCTCCGCCCGTTTGCATCGATGACATCAAATTTTGCAAATTTGACAACACCGATTGCAAGTTCGCCAGCGGGGCTTGAATGTCGGGTAACGCTTGGGCAGTTGGAATGGCTGACGATGCGTTGGCTGGTTTAGGGCTTGGTTTGCTCGCTGCTACCCGTTTTGTCGGGCGCAAATTGGCATATAGGTCAAATAATTGACGCATATGCACGATTGGGCTGCGATAACCCGCCACTTTTTTTGAGGGTGAGGAGACTGCACCAAATAACACGGCCCCAGCCTCGGCAATTTTGGTTTTGGTGGCATCGGGCAAAGCATCGCCAACCCGATTAAAACAATCCCAGCCAGCCTCGGCTTCGGTCAGGGCTAGGTCTGGGATAACTTTGGATAATACTTCAACGGCGCATGGGATGACCTCGCGGCCCACGCCATCGCCGGGAATAACACAAAGGGTATGACTCATGGCGCGTAATTATCGCCGCATTTGTGGACGCTATGCCTTTACGCCTGCCATTAACAACCCCAAACGTTCGACGGTAGCCTTATCACGATCAATAATTGACATGATTTTGCCATCAAACATCACTGCAATTCGGTCGGATAATGCCAAAAGTTCGTCTAAATCTTCGGAAATGAGTAAGGTGGCGGTTCCGGCGCTACGTTGTTCGAGCAGTCGCTGATGAATATATTCACTGGC
Source organism: Thermoflexus hugenholtzii JAD2 (assembly GCA_945877855.1). Taxonomy (GTDB): domain Bacteria; phylum Chloroflexota; class Anaerolineae; order J036; family Brachytrichaceae; genus AQU-03. The sequence continues at coordinate 36,114 of CAMDWA010000007.1, forward strand.
CCCAATATCGACCCCACGAGTCGGCTGGGCGCAAATTAACACCCGTGGCTTACGGTTAATTTCGCGTGCCATAATCACTTTTTGAATATTGCCACCCGACAAATTTTTAATGGGTGTTTCGGCTGATGGGGTCTTGACGCGAAATTCATCAATAAGACGCTTGGATTCTTTGGCGATTGCGTCAAAATTTAGAAAAATATTGCGCGAATAAGGTTCATGTCCATGATCTTGCAAAATAAGATTTTCTGACACAGAAAATTCTTTTACCACCCCTTCACGCATCCGTTCTTCGGGAATGGCAGATTGCCCAGCCGCGATACGTTGGGCGGGTTTGGCGTGGGTTAACTCTTGCCCTGCAACCACGACGCGGCCTGTTTGCACAGGGCGCAAACCAGTTAGGGCTTCGGCCAATTCGCGTTGCCCATTGCCCGATACACCCGCAATGCCAAAAATCTCGCCTTCGCGCACAATCAACGAAACATCATGCACGGCTTTTTGTCCGCGATCGCCCATCACCACTAAATCCTCAATCCGCAACATGGCTGCGCCGGGCTTATAGGGTGTTTTATCATATTGCAAAATAACCTCGCGGCCTACCATTTCACGCGCAAGCTGGGTTTTGGTTGAGCCAGCGGTTGGGTGGGTGGCTACGACTTTGCTGTCACGCATCACCGTGACGCGGTGGCTGATGTCGATAATTTCGTGTAATTTATGCGAAATAAAAATCAGGGCGTGTCCATCGGCAGCCATACCACGCAGCACCTTAAATAGGTCGTCTACCTCTTGAGGTGTTAACACAGCCGTTGGTTCATCGAGTGCTAAGAGTGCCGCGCCACGATACAAGGCCTTCATAATCTCGACCCGTTGTTGCTCGCCCACCGATAATTGCCATACATAGGCATCGGGGTGAATTTTTAGCCCATAGCGTTGGGCTAGTTTTTCAATTTTTTGCGAAACTTTGTCTAAATCCAATTGCAAACCGCGTGATGAAGGCAGGCCAAGTGCCACATTTTCGGCTACGGTAAGGGTTGGCACCAACATAAAATGTTGGTGAATCATGCCGATGCCACGCTGGATTGAATCAGCTGGAGATTTAAACTGCACGGGTTTACCGTCAAGATGAATCTCGCCGCCATCGGGGCGATAAAGGCCACCAAGTTGGCGCATGAGGGTGCTTTTGCCTGCGCCATTTTCGCCCAGCAACGCATGAATTTCACCAGCTTTTACATCAAAATTCACCTTGTCATTGGCAAGCACACCCGGAAATCGCTTGGTAATATTGATCATGCGCATCGATTCGATGCGTGGCTGACCGGTGGGAAGAAGAATTGACATGCGTTGTGAGTTTAGAGCCATGAGCTTTGAGCCATGAGCCATGAGCTTTAAATTTATTTGTCACGGCTCATGGCTCAAAGCTCATAGCTTACAAGCTGCTTATGGCAATGCCTTTAATTTGCCATCTGCAATATCTTTGGTGGCGGCAGCAGCGGCAGCTTTTGCATCGGCAGAAATAGCGACTTTGTCGTTATAAACGATCTTTAAACCACCATTCTTTAGTGTGCTTTCAAAAGATACGGTGCCTTTTTTGCCACTGTTGATCATGCTGATCATTTCTTTAACAATGCCAGACCAATCATAAACTTGGCTTGCGCCTACTGTCTCTGGGGCCAAATTCGCTTGGTTAGATTGGGTACCAAACCAGACAATTTTCTTGTCTTTTGCAATACCAATCGCCCCTACTACTGATTGGGATGAACCTGTCAAAATGTCGGCGCCAGCCTTGGTGTGGGTTTCGGCGGCAGCGGCCATCAATGACACATCTGAGAAGTTGCCGGTATAGGTCACATTGACCTTAGCCGCCTTGTTAGTGTCGGTTACGCCTTTCTTAAAACCATCAACGAAGGTCTTGGCATCACCGGCCTCAACGGGGCCGCATACGCCAACCACGTTCGACTTGGTCATCTTGGCAGCCAACACGCCCAACACATACCCACCTTCTTCGGCTTTGGGGTTATAAGCAAACACGTTCTTCAATCCTTTCGATTCGAAGTTGTCGGTGGCAGTGCCCCATGCAAAAGCCACATTGGGGAAATCTTTGGCGATTTCTTGCAATGAGTTGCCATATTGGGTGCCATGTGCGATCACAAGATCGAAACCTTGACCGGCATAGTCACGAATGGCAGCCGCAGCGTTTGGCACTTGAAATACGTTATCAGAATACTTAAGCATTAACGCGCTTTCGCCACCCATCTCTTTTTGCACGCTCATAATTGCGTCATACATCGATTGGCTAAATGCGGCATCATTGACTAAGCTGGGGCATACCATTGCAATTTTGAATTGCTTGGCTGCGGGTTTGGCGGCTGCGCCCGGGGCGGCTGGGGCGGCAGTTGGCGCGGGGGTTGCACACGCAGTAAGCGCGGCGCCTGCCGAAAGGGTTCCGGCAATGGTTAAAAATTTACGGCGATTGATTTTTGACATTTTGTTTTCTCCTTATTTGAGGTTTGTGATCTTAACAAGATTACGCATTGATTTTATGATCATTAATTTTGTGTTTATGATTCACAGTTGATCCTAAATGCAATGGCAAGATTGATAAGTGGTCGCGCACAGTATAAATCTATTGTTGCAAATGACATTAATGTGAGCCACGGTCAAATGGCTTTGTCAGTGCAGCTGGTTGATTGGTTCGTTTGCCAAAGGCAAGCACAGCAATTGTTAACACATAAGGCATCATCAAGGCAAAATCTGAAGGGATGACTTTATCTTTGTCGAGCACTTGAATCCACAATTGCAAGGCATTGACGAGGCTAAATAATAAAGCGCCTAATGTGACCCCAACTGGGGTCCAACCACCAAAATAAACCAAGGCTACAGCAATGAAGCCAATGCCACTGGTCATGTTTTCTTGAAACAAATTGATGAGAGCCAAGGTGAGTGAGGCCCCAGCGATACCAGCCATAACCCCACCAAATGAAACGCATAAATAACGAATTTTACTGACACTCACACCCAAAGAGTCGGCAGCTTCGGGCTTAACCCCTACGGCACGAATCTTTAGGCCTAAAGTGGTTTTATTGAGCACCCAAACTGCAATTGGCACAAGTAAAAATGCTAAATAAACCAAAATATTGTGGTTAAAAAATATTTCGCCAATGACTGGAATATCGCCAAGTAAAGGGATTTTGATCGGCTGAAACCCCGTAATGGCCTTGGTGCTGCCCAAGAATTTGGTAAATAGTAATGAAGATAAGCCTAAGCCAAATAAGTGCATACCGATGCCGCTAATGCCTTGCTCGGCTTGCATATTGACGCTGATAAATGACATGGCTAACCCCATTAATAGCCCAATAAATGCGGCGCAAAATAAGGCAAACCACAAATTACCGGTCCACGTAGCCATTGCAAAAGCCGTAAATGCCCCCATGAGCATAATGCCTTCGACCCCCAAGTTAACCACCCCTGAGCGTTGGGCAAACATTTCGCCTAAAGCGGCAAACAAATATGGCGTGGCTAAGCGAATACCTGAATAGGCAATGCCAGTAAGAACTGTGAGTGAAAATAATTCAGACATAATTAATTAATGATCAATGGTTAATGGTTAATGGTTAATGATCAATGGTTAATGGTTAATGATCAATGGTTAATGGTTAATGATCAATGGTCAATGGTTAATGGTTAATGATTAACCATTGATCATTAACCATTAACCATTAATTTCTATCCATTGGTTTGGCGTTTGCTAGCGCGGCGGCGCACCCAAATATCACTGCTGACAACAAAAATTACCACCAAACCCAATAAAACCTGAATCAAAGAGGCTGGCACTTGCACCGCACGTTGCATTTTATCGGCCCCGACTAACAATGAGCCAAATAAAACCGACGCTGGAATTGAACCCAAGGGATGTAATTTGCCAAACAAAGCCGTAACGATGCCGCTAAAACCATAGCCGCCCGAAACCCCATCTAACATGCGATGGCTAACCCCTAAGACCTCGACTGCACCAGCCAAGCCAGCGAAGGCCCCGCCCAAAACGAGCGCCAGTGCTTGATAGGTCGGCACATTAATACCAGCGTATTTGGCTGCCGAAGGGTTTAAACCCACGGCTCGGATGCGGTAACCGATGATGGTGCGCCATAAAAACACAAAGACACCAATAGCCAGAACGACGGCTAAAATGGTGCCGAGGTGCAACAAGGTTGGGGGCAATAAACGCATGAGCCAAGCTTGCTCAGGCACTTGTGCCGACTGTGGCAAATATGTTTTGGCCAGCACCTCTTTGGGGTCGATCATGGGGCCACGCAACAAAAAGTTGGAGAGTTGTTGGGCGATGGCATTCATCATGATGGTGGTAAGAATTTCGTTGACCCCCAAGCGGGCCTTGAGCACGCCCGGAATGCCACCCCAGATGGCCCCACTGATGATACCGGCGATGAGGGCTAACGGTAGCAGCAACACGCCGGGCAAATTAGGCAAGGCTAAAGCAATGGCTGTTGCACCTAACCCCCCGACAATAATCTGCCCCTCGCCACCGATGTTAATAACACCGCCGCGAAACGCGATACAAACCCCTAACCCAACCAATAATAATGGCGTGGCCTTAACTAGGGTTTGCATAAAGCTGTATTGCGAGCCAAATGCCCCTTCGATCAACGCACCATATGCGGTGATTGGGTTAGCCCCAAGCGCCAGCAGCATAAATGCACCAATAATAAGTGCGACTATGACACCGACGACAGGAAGTAATGTTTCAAACGAGGTATTGACGATGCGGCGAACTTGCGACATAGAAATGCAATAAAAAATAAAACAAAAACACTGGATAGATACTTTTCAGGATATCTGATTATAGATTTAAATTCTCAAGCTGCCATCCGCCTAAAGTTTCTATTTGTAAAAACTAAGCGCCAAACAACTCTTATCATCATATTTGTGAACCTATACTCACATGAAAACATTTTAGCAAGTGTAAATCGATATAGGTCTTTATTGAATTGAAGTTGACACTATCATTAAGACCTTAACTTATATTCATTATAGTATAATAATTTGAAACTGGTCATACCGGTATGACCAGTTTCAAATATTTTAATATTTTTATCACAATGCATCACGTAAAAATTAATCAACAACGTTTGATGGATGATTTGATGGCGTTAGCGCAAATTACAGAACCCAATACAGCGGGCTGGACGCGCAGATTTCCATCTGAAGCTTATCAACGTGGCCGACAATGGCTACGTGCAAAGATGGAAGCCGAGGGCATGACGACGCATTTAGACGCCGTTGGCAATTTATTTGGCACACTTAACCTGACCGGCCAAGACGATATTTCAACGCTTAAACCAATTCATGTTGGTTCACATACTGATACTGTGATGGCCGCAGGCCGTTTTGATGGGATGTTGGGTGTATTAGGCGGCCTCGAAACGGCCCGTGCCTTGCGTGAGGCTGGCATTGTTCTTAAACACCCCCTTGTGGTGAGTGATTATTTATCTGAAGAAGCAACCGATTACGCAATTGCTTGTATGGGGAGTCTTGCGATGTGTACCAGCGATTTTAAGCCGGAGTGGCTTGATCGTAGCGTGCGCGGAATCACCCTTCGTCAAGCCATTAGCGACATGGGCGGTCAACCCGATCAATTGGGGCAACCTCTGGTAAAGGCGGGTGATATTGCCGCTTCGCTCGAGTTACATATTGAACAAGGCCCAGTATTAGAGGCCCGCAATGTAAGGTTAGCCGCCGTAAGTGGTATTGTCGGCATTCGGCGTGCCATTTTTGAATTGACCGGCAAAGCCAACCACGCTGGCGGTACCCCGATGAATTTACGCCAAGATGCGCTGGCTGTTGTTGGTCGGCTTATTTGTGCGATTGAAGACGTGGCCCGAAAAATGGCCGAAAAGGGTAATGGGGCGGTTGGCACGATTGGCAAAATTGATATTGTGCCTAATCAGGCGAATGTGATTGCGGGTAAAGTCACGATTTACCCCGAAGTGCGCAGCCTCGATATGCAAGAAGTAGATGCGATGTGGCAAGTGGTTTTAGATACAGTAAACGCAGCTTGTGCAGAACGGCAAGTTGGCCTAAAAATTGCTAATGCCACGCGCATGGATTCGGTTGTGCCGCCCGCTTGGATGCATGAAACGGTGATGGCGGTATGTCGTAACCACGATCCACAAGCCATTGCCACCCCCAGCGGCGCAGGCCACGATAGTAACTATCTCGCCTTGGTGGCCCCGGCGATCATGATTTTTGTGCCAAGTGTGGATGGGCGCAGCCATGCCCCCGAAGAATACACCTCGCCTGAAGATTTAGCCCTTGGTGTGCAAGCGTTGGCCGAAGCGGTGGTAGCCGTAGATAAACGGGTATAACGCAGGTTTGCATAACGCCTAGCATAAAAAGTGATAAACTTTGTGAAGCCTATTTTTGCACATTTAGGTTTATAAGCACGAGGTAAATTGATGAAAAGAATAGTTGTTTGGCTCAGTTGTGTCGTAATGTTTGTTTCAGCATGCGCCGGTGCGAGCCGCCCTACCGAAATCAAGGTCACTGCACCCGCATCGAAGTCAACTGTTAAAGTCGGACAAAGCGTCGCTATTCAAGGGATGGTGATGGGTGATGCCATTGCGCGAGTAGATGTGTTGGTAAATAATGAGTTATATGCGTCATTAACCGCGCCCGACAAAGCCAAAGGGGTTTCGACCTTTCCGGTCACTGTGCCATGGACACCAAAACAAGCTGGCACGCATGGGGTTCAATTAAAGGCATTCTCGCCTGATGACAAGATTTTGCAACAATCAGAAATAATTATTCTGACAGCCGATCCAGCAACGGCAGCGCCAATCGTTCCAACATCGGCCCCGATTGCCGCAACGAGTGTTGCCGCAGGCGGGTCATCTGTCGCTGCACCAATCGCCGCAACAACTGCCGCCCCTGCGGTTGCGCAAAACACACCCGTAGCGGCTGAGGCCGCCGCCGAAGCGCCTAGCATAACGGTGACAAATGAGTTTGTGAATGTGCGCAAAGGCCCCGGCATTAATTATGATGCCGTAGGCAAACTAAATGAGGGTGAAAAAGCCACTGCCCGTGGCAAAAGCGCCGATGGCAAATGGTGGCAAATTTCTTTCGGCAATGGCGTGGGTTGGGTATTGGGTGAATATGTAAAAGCCAACGCCGCCGCCGAGAAGTTGCAATTGGCGGCAGCACCACCGCCCCCCACCGCAGTCCCAGCTCCCCCGCCAACGCAAGCCCCAGCCAAGTCTCAGCAACCTGCTGGTGGCGATCTTAAGGCATTGCCAACGGCCCCAAAACCTTAAAATCAATTACGAATTACGAATTACGAATTTATAATACGAATTTGTAATTCGTAATTCGTAATTCGTAATTGCTATGATGTATACCGGAAAATGTTGGAAATATGGCGACGACGTAAATACCGACGTACTATTTCCCGGCAAATATACCTATAATTTACCGCCCAGTGAATTTGCAAAACATGCCCTTGAAGACCTAGACCCTGATTTTGCTAAGCAGGTGAAGCCGGGCGATATTGTTGTGGCTGGCAGCAACTTTGGTTGTGGCTCGTCACGCGAGCAAGCGGCGGTGTGTGTTAAATTGAGCGGGGTGACTGTCATTATTGCCAAGTCATTTGCCCGCATTTATTTTCGCAATTGTGTTAACAATGGCGTTTTGCCCTTGGTCTGCCCAGCGGCGGTCGATGCAATTACGCATGGTGATACTGTTGCAGTTGACCTTGAGCATAATCTCATTTATGTTGGCGAACGCAGTTTCTCATTTCCCTCACTGTCTGGCTCGGTCAAAGATATTATTGATGCCGGGGGCTTAATTTTGATGTTGCGCCGCAAATTAGGTACAGAGCATTTGCCCATGCCAGAAATTAAATTTAGCAGCGAATAGCGATTTCAAAAGGCATTTTAGAGCAGATTCTAAATTGATGAAAGGTTTTGCCGAACTCACCATAGGGTGAGTTCGGCTTTATGTTTTTGGGGGTTCCCCCATATTATTAAAACACAAACGCATAAAATAAACAAAATGCAAACGAATGATTTTATTCAGGCTAACCGCAAAATGTGGAACGAGACGGCAGCGATTCATGCCCAAGGCTATGTATCGACGTTGTGGGAGCGCATCAAAGCACCCGATTACAGCACATTTGACGCGGTTGAACGGCGTATTTTTGCGCAAATTGGGCTGGCCGATAAAACCGTCATTCAACTGTGTTGCAATAATGGGCGAGAATTGATCGCCATCAAAAAAGCCGGCGCAAAGCGCTGCGTTGGCATTGATATCAGCGACAATTTTATTGCGCAGGGGCAGCAATTGGCCCAATACGCTGGGGTTGAGGTGGATTTTGTGTGCAGTAATGTGTATGATATTGGAGCTGAGTTTGATGGGCAATTTGACCTTGTGTATATTACGATTGGAGCAATGGGTTGGTTGCCCAATTTAGATGCGTTCTTTGGTCTCATTGCGCGTTTGCTCAAACCCAATGGGCAATTGTTCATTTATGAAATGCACCCCATTTTGAATATGTTTGATGCCAGCAAGGGGTTGGTGGTCGATTCATCTTATTTTCGGGTCGAGCCATTTGCGGATGAAAATTCGCCAGATTATTATGAGCCAACTCAGCACGTCAGCACCACCGCCTATTGGTTCCCCCACAAATTATCGGATGTGATCGGCGGCTGTTTAAAGCACAAGCTCAACTTGACCCATTTTGAAGAATATGCACATGATTTATCGATGGTGTTTGCGGCGTTTGAGCAACTTGAGAAAAAACCGCCGCTTAGTTATTCATTGTTGGCACAAAAACAATAATTTAAATGATGACCAAAGCCGCCAAATTAACCCCCGGTGATACGATTGGTATTGTCAGCCCAGCATGGGGCGGTGCTGGCGCATTTCCACATCGCGTCGAACAAGGCATCGAAGGCCTCAATCGTCTTGGCTTCAAGGTGGTGTTAGCTCCACACGCTGGCAATCAAATGGGGTTTGTGTCTGACACTGCCGCCAATCGCGCCCAAGACTTGCACACAATGTTTGCCGACCCCAGCATCAAAGGCATTATTGCCGCGATTGGTGGCGACCACGCCTGCCACCTGCTGCCTTTACTCGATTATGACCTCATCACCCGCAACCCCAAAGTGTTTATGGGGTATTCTGATATCACGGTGCTGAATGTGGCATTATGGCAAAAAACGCGGCTCAACACCTTCAACGGCCCGGCCTTGATCACCGATTTTGCCGAATACCCGCGTATGTTTGCGTATACCGAAGCCCATTTTTTACGGGCAGTGACCCAAAATGCACCGATTGGCCCCATTGTGCCAGCGCCCGATTGGAGCGAAGAATTTTTGGATTGGCACACCCAGCAAGACCGTGAGCGCCCACGCCAGCGGCAACTCTCGGAGGGTTGGACATGGCTAAAGCCCGGGCAAGCCGAGGGGCGGCTAATCGGTGGGTGCATCGAGTCGTTACAGCATTTGCGTGGCACGCCATATTGGCCTGATTGGCACAAGTCGATTTTTTTCTTTGAGACCTCGGAAGAAAAACCTTCACCGGCTACGATCGATGGTATTTTGATGGATTATCAAAATATGGGGGTGTTTGAGCAAATTAGCGGTATGATCGTCGGGCGACCAATGTTATATTCGGCAGCAGAAAAGCAGGCCTTGCGTGAACGCATTTTAGAACGCACCCAAGATTATGCCTTTCCGATCATTACCGACATGGATTTTGGGCACACGTCCCCCCAATTCACCCTGCCGTTGGGCTGTATGGCGCGAATTGACAGCGCCACCCAATGTTTTTCGGTAATCGAAGCGGCAGTTGTGTGATGGCCGCCCGATGATAATAGCGGTAACATGTCAAACAATATCATCGTATATGGTCACGCCACCTGCCCGGGGGTTGGGCCGGTAAAGGGGTTGTTGACGCAGGTCAAGGCCCCGTTTCAATATATTGATATCCATCACGATCTTGCCGCCGCTGCCCAAGTGCGCGGCATTAATGGCGGGAATGAGAGTGTGCCGACCCTCGTTTTTCCCGATGGCAGCACCCTAACCGAGCCAACAGTGGCACAAATCAGCCAAAAACTGAGCGCTTTGGGCTATAAAGTGGGGCCAATGGCGTGGTTGATCGGCAACAGTTGGCGCATTTTTATAGCATTATTGGTGTTGATTGCATTGTTGCGTTTGTTTGGTTTTTTTTAATATCTTCTCAATAGTTGAGGGTAAACCAAAAAGATGTAATGTCAAAATCACTACATGACCTTTTGGCGCAGGGCAAAGCCCTGCGCCAAAAGGTCATGTAGTGATTTTGACGAAAATTTGTTTTACTATCCTGTTTTATAAATAAGCGTTCGTCGCGGTGAAAAATTAAGTTGTGCGTAAGCCCCCTATACTTAATACATTATGAAAATTCACAATCAAATACACGTTGTTGGTAGCTATGAGCTGGGCCTAAGCGATGCATGGGATTGCCATATCTATGCGCTCGACTGTGGCGATGGGATCGCCCTTATCGATGCCGGTGGCGGGCGCGACTATAGCATTCAGCGTATCGAGCAAAACTTGCGTGACGATGGTTTTGACCCCACCCAGATTAAACATGTGTTGCTGACGCATTGGCACAAAGACCACGCGGGTGGGGCGCATATTTGGCAGCAAAAATATGGGGCAACAGTGTGGCTGAATGAGATTGAAACGCCTTTGCTCGAAGGCAAAGACCAACGTTTTCGCGGGGCGGTGCCAGAATGTAACGTTGATCGTATTTTGCATGACGGCGATGAATTTACACTGGGCAATTTGCACTTTAAAACCATTCAAGTGCCCAGTCATAGTGATGGCATTTGCGCCTTTTTGCTCGATCTCGATGAGCAAGGACAACGTTACCGTGCCATTTTTAGTGGCGATATAGTGTTTGCCAATGGCTTGTATGGGCTAATTAATTATCACGGCTCAAGCATGGAGAGCTATCGCAAACATTTACACAAATTAGGCGGCTTAAATATTGATGGGTTTTACCCGGGGCATTTGATGTTTTCAATTTACGGCGGTCAACGTCATATTGATGTGGCGTTGCAACGGGTGAATGGGCCATTTATGCCGCCCAGTATTGGTCAGAGTGGCATTACTTATTTGATTCCTGATGATTATTAACTGCGTTATGCCCAAATACCTTCGCTATTTCGCCCGTGAATGAATTCACGGTCTAAAAATTTCAAACGCGCTAAAGCGCGTTCGCCGTATTCCCAATGCGTTTCAACGCATTTGTTTGCTTCAGCCCGTGAATTCATTCACGGGCATGCAATCGCAAATTGACGAAGGTATTGACTTCGGCACTGTGTCCTTTTAAATTTTAATGTTGCTAAATTCACGCAGTAAAAAATTGCTTGCTTATTACGCCCCCTACAAGCGGTTGCTGGTTGCAGATCTGGCTTGCGCGGTGGTGGTGGCGCTGGTCACTTTGGCATTGCCGCTGTGTGCGCGTATCATCACAAAAGATATTTTAGAGGCGGGCCGCCCCGATGCATTGACTCAGATTTACCTCATGGGCGGGTTGATGTTGGCGTTGATTGTGCTTCACGCGCTATGTAAGTCGTTTGTCGATTATCAAGGGCATATGATGGGCGCGTTGATGGAACGCGATATGCGGGCCGAATTATTTGAGCATTATCAAAAGCTGTCATTTGGGTTTTATGATGATCAGAAAACCGGTCAGTTGATGAGTCGCCTGACCAATGACACGTTTGCGCTGGGCGAGTGGTTTCATCATGCGCCAGAAGACATTGTGCTAAATACGATCAAGTTTTTAGGCACATTCAGCATTTTGCTCAGTATTAATATACCGCTGACGCTGATTTTGTTGCTTTTTATGCCGATCATGGCAGTCTATACGTTTTATTTCAACAATCTGATGAATAAGGCGTTGCGTGCCAGTCGTGAGCGAATTGGCGATGTGAATACGCAGGCCGAAGACACATTGGCTGGGATCCGAGTGGTCAAATCATTCACCGGTGAGGATGTTGAAATTGCCAAATTTGGACGCGAAAATAGCCGCTTTGTCGAGAGTAAGCGCTATTTTTACCGCAATGAAACCTGGTTTTACAACGGTATGCTGGCGTTTACCCAATTGTTCACAACGGCGGTGATTGTATTTGGCGCAACCCGAATTGTGCGTGGTGAACTGGATTTGGCCGACTTGCTAACTTATTTGCTCTATGTTGGCATCTTGATCGAACCCATTCGCACTGCGCTGAATTTTGCGCGTTTGTATCAGGAAGGGATTACTGGATTTGATCGCATGATGGAGATTCTGACGCTACGGCCCGATATTCAAGATGCGCCAACTGCGATGACGTTGGGGCGGGTGCAAGGTCAGATCGAATTCAAAGGCGTTAGTTTTAGATATCGCGAAGGCCAAGAGCATGTGTTAAATGACATTTCGCTGCATATCCAAGCCCGCGATTATGTGGCATTGGTCGGGCATTCGGGGGTGGGCAAAACCACGCTGTGTTCGCTCATCCCGCGTTTTTACGAGGTCAGCGCCGGCCAAATTTTACTCGACGGTCACGACATCCGCCATGTGCGTCTGCGCTCATTGCGCGAAAATATTGGCGTGGTGCAACAAGATGTCTATCTGTTTGCCGGTAGCATTGCCGATAACATTCGTTATGGCAAACCCGAGGCTACCCAAGCCGAAATTGTCGAAGCAGCGAAGAAAGCCAATGCCCATGTCTTCATTCAGGCGTTGCCGAATGGCTACGACACCGATATCGGCCAACGCGGTGTGAAGCTATCGGGCGGGCAAAAACAGCGCATCAGTATTGCGCGGGTTTTTCTCAAGGACCCGCCGATCATCATTTTTGATGAGGCCACCAGTGCGCTCGATAACGAAAGCGAACGGGCAGTTCAAGATTCGTTAGAGCGGCTTTCGCATAGTCGCACCACGCTGGTCATCGCGCATCGGCTATCTACCATTCGCAATGCGAGGCGGATTGTGGTTTTGTCTGACGAGGGGATTGCAGAGCAGGGGACGCATGAGGCGTTGATCGCTTTGGGAGGTGTTTATGCGAGTTTGTATCACATACGCTGAGGCAAATTTTGCGTAGGCGTTAACATTTCGTCGAGGTCGACCTCGACGTCGACGAAATGTTAACGCCTACGCAGTATTTTTGTAAACATAGACATCTAAGTTTACGCAAACCCCACAAAATAGCCTATACTTTGCCGTATGTCAAATTTTGCCAGCGAATTCCCAATTACCCAAAACTGCACCTATTTGAACACCGCCGCCCAAGGCCCGTGGCCGACCCGCACCGTGCGGGCGGTGCAAGAAATTGCCGCACAGCATCAATTTATTGGCCCCGATAGCGGTGGCGATGAAGCCGCCATTTTTGGCAAAACGCGCCAGCAATTGGGGCGGTTGCTCAATGTGCAACCTGATCAAATTGTATTTGGGCCAAACACCACTTATGGGTTAAATGTTTGCACCCACGGCATCGATTGGCGGGCGGGTGACAATATCGTTTTGCCCGAGCGCGAATTCCCATCGGTGCAGGCCGCGTTGGCGCATTTGCCGGCCTTGGGCGTTGAGGTGCGAGTGGCGGCATGGCAGGGGGCGGGGGTTACGGTGAATGAGATCATGGCGCGGGTAGATGGGCGCACACGGGCGGTGATTTGCAGCGCTATTGCGTGGAACACCGGCTATCGTATCGACCTTGAAGGGTTGGGGCGACGTTGCGCCGAAGTTGGGGTGTTGTTGATTGTGGATGGCATTCACAGTGTGGGCGCAGAATGTTTGGATCTACAGGCGATGCGGGTGTCGGCGCTGTCGTTTCATGGTTACAAGTGGTTATTGGCGGGCTTTGGTATCGGTGGGTTATATGTCTCACCCGACGCACTCAACCACATTCGCCCAACCTTTGTGGGGCCACAAGCCGTAGCAGGTGGCTCGTTTTTTGAGCCGATGTGGAAACCCAACGCCCAACGTTATGCGGCGGGGGGCGGTAACAAGATTGGCATCACGGCCTTGAATAGCGCGCTCAGTTTGATCGAAGAAGTGGGCATTGCCGCTATTCGTGCCGCCAATCATGGCTTGGCAAATGCGCTACACGCTGGGCTAAAACGTCACTTGCCTGATGCGCGGGTGTTGCGTTCAGACGACCCGCAGCATCAATCGTGTATCGTGGTGTTTACCAGTGGCAGCCCAGAGGGCGATTCGGCAATTTTAGACAAGCTGAACGCCCAAAACATTCTGGTGGCGCAACGCCCCGCCGGTATTCGGGTGTCGCCGCATTTGTTTAATACCGAAGGGGATATTGAGCGGTTGTTGGCGGCGTTGGCTGGGGGGTGATTGTTACCAACCTTATTAACTCACATTACGCAACCTTTATAATCTGAAACTTGCGGTTCCAAAGTTTGCCGATGGTTTTGGATATCTCTAAATTGAGCTAATCTCTGCTATTTGACAATAGGTATCGCAAAATAAACTGTAGTGCCGTTTTCTTCACTATTTTGGTCACTGCTTATTGCTAATTCAGCTTGATGATTTTTTGCAATTTCAGCGGCAATTGCAAGTCCGAGTCCGCTACCCTCTATATCTTTCCTTATACGATAAAGTGGCTCGGTAACATGTATCAAATGCTCTTTAGCAATACCAGTGCCGGTATCTTGAATGATGCATTGCACAAACTTTTCATGTTGCCGCACTTTCACAAAAATTATGTCTCCTGTTCGACAATATTTCACAGCATTGTCTAAAATATTAATAAATAATTGCTCCAAGCGATCTGCACTCCCCATTATTCGATGAATACCTTCATCATGGTCAAATTCTATCGTGATATTTTTTGCCTCAGCTTGCAAAATAACCTGAGCAATTGCGGCTTCGATCACCAATAGAAAATCAATCGCAGCATGATCGTTGTTTGTCGTTAATTGGTAACGATTGAATAGTGAAATATCTTGAATAATTCGATTTACGCGATTGATCTCTTTGCGAATCAATTCAAGTGAAGATGATCGAATTTCAGGATTAATTTGATCTAGTCGGGCGATTTCAAGATGAACGAGTATTGTTGTTAAAGGGGTGCGTATTTCATGTGCAAACGCACCTAAAAATGAATTAACCCGTGCAAATTCAGTTACCATTTTAGAGGTTTGTGCCAATTTTCGTGATCGTCGGTAATACAAGCTGGTTGCTAATACACTAAAAACAACAATGCTTGCACATACCACCACTATAAAAAGAATGATGGTCTTTAAATCAAAAACATACATGTCTTGTAATTAAGTGGCAGCATCACAATTTGTCAATCTGTACCCAAATCCTCGAACGGTGATTAATATTTTGGGGTTAGTGACATCAGCCTCTATTTTTGTGCGTAATCGTTGAATATGCATATCAACAGTTCGGGTATCTCCGACATAGTCATACCCCCAAATATGCTTAAGCAATGTTTCTCGTCCAAACGCCTGATTTGGACTTTGCAAAAATAAACGTAGCAGGTCATATTCTTTGGGGGTAAGTTCAATTAAATTGTCATTTAATAATACAATATGCAATGTGTCATTCATTTTTATGTTGCCGCAACTTAAAATTTTTTGCAAAGAACCATTTGTTTTGTTTTCGATAAGACGGAATAGGGCGTTAATTTGTGCTAACAGTACGCTAGGTTCAAATGGCTTTGCAATATATAAATCAGCCCCAGATTCCATGCCTGTAAGCTTATCAGCTAAAGTATCTTTCGCAGTTAACATAATGACGGGTATATAGGGCGAAAGCGTACGTAAATATTGACAGAAAGCATATCCATTCATTCCAGGCAACATCAGATCTAAAACGACTAAATTTATAGATGTAACTGCTAATTTTTCTATGGCAATTTCAGCATTAGCTGCAATTGTAGTTTGATAGTTAGCACGTTCAAGCAAAAATGAAAGAGCCTTCGCAATATTATTTTCATCTTCGACAATGAGTATGTGTTGCTTGTTCATCTTAATGATTAAGGGGTGTCTCTAAGTAAATACTCAAATTCGTTGGATGTATCTGAAAGTAATCCCACTCGTTTATTTAAACTGAATCCATCCCATTGTTCGTCAGAAGACAACCCATCAATGAACCAGCATAACGCCTTAATCTGAGAAACCTGATTGATTTCCATCATCGCATTCGTTAACCAACCTTGTGGATAATTCTCAGAAGGTGTTTTAGCTGCATCGGGAGTATAAGTGTTGGTTGAACTGATATAAACAGGCAGCCCGCGAGTACTCGAGTAGGCATTAATGATATGCAACCAGTCTTGATATACACGAAAACCAGCTTGTGCTCCGTTCCATTCACTGCGACGCAAATCGACTTTAGGTTCGAGTGATCGATGCATCAATTGTAATTCGGCAGCATCGGGTCGTCCGGGAGCTTGAATAGCAAAACCATCAGGCACAGCAAAAACTTTACCGATCTTGGCCTTGTCTTGGGCGGTTTGATCTAATGCAGATACAAGCGTATTCATGTAATTGAGCCAAGGCACATCAATTTCAAAACGTTGCAAGCCATTTTGATCGCTGTTCCATGGACGAATTGGCCCAACCAATACACGTAACGATGGATTTACAGCACGAATTATTTCAACGACATTATTTTTGTCATTTGGGTCATTGCCATACCCATTTAATATTTGGGCATACCACTCTGGGGTAATCTTGCGCTCTGGCGCTTTAGAATTACTGCCATTATCGTTTGGGCCACTACCTATAATGAGACCATGCACACAACGAAATCGTGCATCATTCGCTAAACGACGAACAAAATTTAAATAACTTTCAAGGGCTGCAAAATCTGCTTTAGGTGGCAATGTTTGCCCACGATCATAATCAGCACGTAATAATACTTGTAATTTTTGTTGGCATGATTGCACTATCCGTGCGGCTACATGATCTATATGCCAATAATCTTTTTCAGACGATAGCGCATAGGTTAACTCGACATTCCAGCCAGATACACCATGCCAATCACGACTTGGCATCGCAAATACAACGCCTAATTTGCTGGGGCGTGTTAAAAATTTAAATTTGTTTGTGTTACCTCCCTTCTCATTTGTAATTTCTTTGTTAAACCATTCGACACAGCCTATATGGCAACTGTGATAGAACAAAAACCGAATTGATTGTTGTTCTATTTGTATGCCATTGGGTAATCGCCATTGCCATGTCCATAAGTCGCTGCCCGGTGTTTTTTGCCATTCAACAAACTGGGCGCGTTGTCCATTTACCAGCAGTTCAAGATAAACACGCGGGGTGGTATCAGTTAAAAAAACAGAAGCCGAGCCGCCTAAAATACCTTTATCTTTTGTAAGTTGCACATCAGGAAACAAAGACTGCTCGGCATATTGCCGCTGATTTAATACAATTAAATTCCCTTGTATTGGAATCCATTGCCAAATAATAAATTCTGTTAGCACAACGATGATTAAAAAGGAAGGGAATAACCATCGTTTTTTCATGATTTCGATAATAGTATAGCAAAATTTTCCAGTTAATACTCAATTAATTTCACAGTAAAAGCTTTTGCTTGTTTCTAGCTTACATAGACCAACTCGGTCAAAATAAGCACTGTGCGAAAATTTTACAAAAGGTAATTCGCCGGATTGGACAGCCATAAATCTAAATGCCAGCATTTGATTTAAACCATCGTTAAGTTGTGCATTAACGGCGATAATTGCTTCGGGATGATAGTTTGTTTGGATTAATATCGTAATTGTGAGTGGTTGTAAAGTCTCTATTTTCTTTCCATCAAATTCAAGTTCAAAGTTGTTTTGCTTAAGTGCTTGAATCAGTGCATCTTCGGCTTTGTTTGTAACTAAACCTATGGGCGACTCGTAACGAGCGTCATAAACATATACCCATCCCCAATTTTGGCTATTTTTGAAGTGTCTTAGGCAATATGTTGTTACTGCGATTAAGCATAGGCTAATTAAAATTATAATTAAAGCTACGGGATATATTCTGTTTGTTGATTTCATATCACCCTTACTTATTAATAAATTAACCACCTTAATTTGATTGTATGTAGTCAAATTAAGGTGGTTAATTTATTGTCTTAGAACAAAGGCATTTTTGGGATATTATTTATTTTAATGTTCCGATCATTGTTCCAGTTTCAACAAACTCATAAGCATTAGGAACAAGCATATTTAATTTACTCAATTTTGCACCCCCTATACGCGATGCTTCTGCTTGAATTTGAGCCTTTGTGATATCTACTAAAAATACATCACCATCGCTATAAAGTGGACCCCTTTGTCAAGACACAAAAACATTAAATTTCAGGTAGATTATTGTCAGAATTGGTTGAAATAACTGGCTGAAAATAGACCTCAGCCGGAGTCCGATAATCGAGAGATTGATGAAGGCGACGATGGTTGTAAAACGGA
>CAMDWA010000008.1 GCA_945877855.1 Thermoflexus hugenholtzii JAD2
ACTTCTTTAAAGAATGGCTTGTCAGCGACATGATAATTGGGGTTTACGTCATAGGTGACGACATCGCCACTCTTAAAATCGCGTAATTTATAGGGGCCGGTGCCAATTGGGGCATTATTGGCTTTTTGGCAATCAGCATCTTTGCTGGCTTTCTCACCAATACAATTTGCAAATTGTTTCTTTTGTAACACATAGCCATTTGAGCCTACAAATGCTTGATAGGGGTACGAGGTCGCAGCTTTGAATGTAATCTTAATGGTGAGTGGGTTGACGATTTCCAGTTTGTCGATTGGGGTGAAGCGGCTAACATTGGTGCAGCCGGTGGCTTTATCAATACAATATTTATAGCTAAAGTCTAGGTCATCGGCTGTCAGGTCAGTGCCATCATGCCACTTTACCCCCGGCTTAATTTTCCAAGTAATGCTCATTTTGTCTTTGCTCAAGCCCCCATTCGCCTCGGTGGGTATTTCGGCTGCTAAGACAGGCACAACAGTGCCATCGGTGCTAACTGCGGCTAAGGGTTCGTGAATGAGACGAGATGCATCATAGTCTTTGGTGCCAGAAGCCAAATATGAATTGAGAATTGTTGGCGCTTGCCAATACAAAATGCGCAGGGTGCCACCACTGCCACGTTTGCTGGCTGGCGCAGCCGGAGCTGCTGGCGCAGTTGTTGTCGCAGGTGCGGCAGGTGCGGCGGGCTTGGCTGCTTCTGCGGGTTTGGCGGGGGCGGGGGTTGCCGCAGGCGCACAAGCTGCTAAGACCAATGAGGTGGCGGCGGTAAGACCAAACAGTGAGACTAATCGGTTATTCTTCATTTGTTTTCCTCTTTTTTGGACGGAATTTTATATTTGGAATATTTTTTTGTTGTCCAAGAATATTCCAAATATAAAAATAATTATATTTGATTCTAAAAGTGATTGTTTATTTCAATATTCCGCATTGCACTCGGTCTTAACATATTCATAAAGAATTAGCATACAATATGGGGGCTACATTAGCACTTGCTTAACCCATAGCAAAAAGCTAGAAGCGACAATATTTATTGGAGGATAAAAATGAAGAAAAATATCGTTATGTCTGGTTTTGCACTTAGCCTCATTTTGGCTGCCTGTGCTAGCCCGACGCCCACCCCGGCCCCGAAGCCTGCTGAGCCAGCCAAGCCAGCAGCGCCTGCCGCCGCTCCCACCACCGCACCCGCAGCACCAGCCGCATCTAAGATGGATGAGTTGATTGCCGCAGCCAAAAAAGAAGGCGAGTTAAATGTCATTGCTTTGCCACACGACTGGGCCAATTATGGCGAAATTATTGAAAAATTTAAGGCGAAATATGGCCTAAAAATCAATGAGATTAACCCCGATGCTGGGTCTGCCGATGAGCTAGAAGCGATCAAGGCAAACAAAGACAGCAAAGGCCCCCAAGCCCCAGATGTTATTGACGTTGGTTTTGCCTTTGGCCCCCAAGCCAAAGCTGCCCAGCTGACCCAACCCTATAAAGTTTCGACATGGGATAGCATCCCCGATAACGTTAAAGACGCAGAGGGTCATTGGTATGGTGACTATTATGGCGTAATGGCGTTTGAAGTGAACAAGGCTGTGGTGAAGAATGTGCCACAAGATTGGGCCGATTTGCTCAAGCCAGAATATAAGGGCCAAATTGCCTTGGCCGGTGATCCACGCAAGTCATCACAAGCCATTAGCGCGGTATATGCCGCCGCTTTGGGTAGCGGTGGGTCTGCCGATAATGCCGCTGCTGGTCTTGAATTCTTCAAGAAATTAAATGCAGCTGGCAGCCTTGTGCCAGTAATTGCAAAACCCGCCACCATTGCTAAGGGCGAAACCCCTATCGCTTTGCGCTGGGACTATAACGCATTACAAAATAAAGTCGATTCAAAGGGCAACCCAGAGATCGAAGTGGTAGTGCCAAAGAGCGGTGTATTAGCTGGCGTGTATGTCCAAGCCATCAGCGCCTATGCCCCACATCCAAATGCAGCTAAACTGTGGATGGAATTCTTATACTCAGACGAAGGTCAAAACCTGTGGCTCAAAGGCTTTGCGCACCCCATTCGCTACAACGACATGGTTAAGCGCAACGTCATTCCCGAAGCTTTGGCCAAGGCTTTGCCCCCTGCCGATTTGTATGCCAAGGCTATCTTCCCAACCCTGCCTCAACTCGATGCCTCAAAGAAGGTGATCACTGAGGATTGGGATAAGGTTGTCGGCGCAAACATTAAGTAAAAAAGTTTAGAATTGAAAATTAAAAATGCAAAATTGAAATTACAAAGTTAATTTTTAATTTTGCATTTTTAATTTTAAATTTCCTATGAAGCGACGCATCAATTGGGACTGGCTGGGCATCGTGCCCTTTTTATTATTTTCAATTGCCTTTTTATTTGCCCCCGGCATTAATATTTTTATTAATAGTTTTCGTGGCCCAAATGATGAGTTTACGCTAAACAATATTGCTGGGTTATTTGCCCAAAATATCTTCGATTCATTTTCTGTCACCCTACGTATCAGCCTTGCTTCGGCTGCACTCGGTGGTGTGCTGGGCTTGTTAGTCGCCTACGCATTGGTCATTGGGGGCGCTCCACGCATTGTTCGCACCTTATTTATGACCTTCTCTGGGGTCGCCTCTAATTTTGCGGGTGTGCCACTTGCTTTTGCCTTTATATCAACGCTCGGTCGGCTAGGGCTGGTTACATTGCTACTCAAACAAATTGGGGTCGATTTATATGCCGAGGGGTTTAATTTATATGGTTTTTGGGGGTTGGTGCTCACCTATACCTATTTTCAAATGCCATTGGCGATTTTAGTATTTGCCCCGCCGCTTGAAGGGTTGAAGAAACAATGGCGCGAGGCTGCCGAGAGTTTAGGCGCAAATTCGCTGCAATATTGGCAATTTATCGGCTTGCCTATTTTGTTCCCTGCCATGCTAAGCGTGTTTATTTTGTTGTTTGGCAATGCCTTTGGGGCCTATGCCACCGCTTATGCCTTGACTGGTGGGCAAATTAACCTTGTGCCGCTCGTTATTGCCCGCCAAATTAGCGGCGATGTGCTCAATAATCAAGGCTTTGGCAGCGCCCTTGCCCTTGGCATGATTGTCATGATGGCAATTTCAATCACCCTTTATTCGCTGTTGCAAAACCGCACAGCCCGTTGGCTCAAATAAATTACGAATTACGAATTACGAATTACAAGACACAAGCTTACTTGCGATCCATTTGTAATTCGTAATTCGTAATTCGTAATTCGTAATTAAAAATGAAACGCATGTCTCTTACATCTTGGCTTTGGATTATTATTGGCGCACTTTATTTTTTGCTGCCTTTGATTGCGACTGCTGATTTTTCGTTGCGGGCCGAAAAAGATAAATTAGGATTTTTGGCATACGAGCGTGTATTTGCCGATCCAAAATTTATCAGCACCTTTACATTTTCGCTTTATGTCTCTATTTTGACCATTATTGCAAGCGTTATTTTGGTGGTGCCAACGGCTTATTGGGTGCGCTTGCGTGTGCCAGCTTTTCGGCGTGCGTTTGAATTTATCACCTTATTACCCCTTATCATTCCTGCCGTTGTGTTGGTGTTTGGGCTTAGCCGCATTTATGGCAAATACCCGTTTCAATTTATGATCGAAACCCCCGCCTTATTTGTGGTGGGCAACGTCATTTTCTCCCTGCCTTATATGTATCGCTCGGTAGATGTCGGTTTGCGTGCCATTGATGTGCACACTTTAACAGAAGCTGCTCAGAGTCTTGGTGCATCATTGCCTTATACACTTTTTCGCGTTATTTTTCCAAACATCACGGTGGCTTTACTCAGTGGCGCATTTCTCACCTTCGCCATCGTCATGGGCGAATTTACAATGGCGTCGTTATTGGTGCAACCCGCTTTTGGCCCCTATATGCAGCAAATTTCGAGCAGCAAAGTATATGAGCCATCTGCCGTTGCCATCATCAGTTTTATGCTAACGTGGGCCTGCACAGGCGCAATTCAATTGTTGGGTCGGCGCTCACCCGGCCAAACTCAAATCGCTGGATCTCGATAATGATTAATGGTTAATGGTTAATGGCTAACTTGAGTTAACCATTAACCATTAACCATTAACCATTAACCATTAATTATGGCTTTTCTCACCCTAACCAATATTCGCAAAGCGTTCGGCACGGCTGTCGCTGTCGATCAATTTAATTTGCAAGTCGAGCGTGGCGAGTTTTTGTCATTTCTTGGCCCTAGCGGCTGTGGCAAAACGACAACCATGCGCATGATTGCCGGATTTGAAACCCCAACGGCTGGCACGATTCATTTGGATGGCAAAGATATTACCAACATCTCGCCAACCAAGCGAAATGTCGGTATGGTATTTCAATCCTACGCCTTGTTTCCGCACCTCAGCGCCCGTGACAATATTGGCTTTGGCCTCAAAATAGCTGGGCAAAGCAAAGATGCCATTGCCAAGCGGGTTAATGAAATGTTGGCGCTCATCAAAATGCAGCCACAAGCCGATCGATTTCCGCATCAGCTTTCGGGTGGGCAACAGCAGCGCGTGGCCTTAGCGCGGGCCTTGGCTGTCAAACCCCAAGTGCTTTTGCTCGACGAGCCGCTCTCGGCCCTCGATGCCAAAATCCGCGAAAGCCTGCGTAACGAAATCCACGATATTCAACGTGCCTTAAACATTACAACCGTTTACGTCACCCATGACCAAGAAGAAGCGCTGTCGGTTTCAGACCGCGTGGTGGTGATGAGTGCCGGGCATATCGAGCAAATTGGCACGCCGCTCGAAATTTATAGCCACCCCCAAACGCCATTTGTCGCCGATTTCGTCGGCTCCATGAATTTCATCCCCGGCACTGTGATCGACAACAAGGGCAATGTGCGCTGTGCATCACATACTTTTAATGTCGGCACAAACGCCAGCGCATTTCCATCAAACACAGCGGTGCGGTTGGCCTTGCGCCCCGAAGAATTGCGCGTGTATAACCGTGAGCCTCAGCAGCCAGACAGCTTGCCCGTTACCCTCAATAGCGCCGAATTTATGGGCACCACTTATCGTTTACATTTGGCCGCGGGTGAATTGGGCACTTTGCTGGCCGAGGTGCCTGCGAATTATGCCCGCACCTTGCACACAGCCGTTGGCGCACCATTGCAAGTGCAATTGCCAAGTGAGATGTTGCGCGTCTTTACAGCTTAATTATGCCAAATAGCACCCTTTGCCTTTCTTTTGATTTCGATGCCATGTCGGTATGGTTTGGCTATAAAAATGTTACACCTGCCATGTTGTATCGCGGTGAATATGGAGCCAATGTCGGCGTGCCACGCATTCTTGATATTTTAGCCGAATATGGCATCAAATCGACCTTTTTTATTCCGGGCCACACGGTCGAATCATTCCCAGAATCTGTCGAAGCGATCTTAAAAGCCGGGCATGAAGTGGCGCATCATTCCTATGCCCATATTGACCCCAGCGAACAAACGCCAGAACAAGAACGTGACGATATGTTACGAGCGTTGCATGTACTCGAAAAAATTGGGGTTAAACCGCTCGGTTTTCGTTCGCCTTCCGCCGATTATTCTGCCATCACCTTGTCATTGCTCGAAGAATTTGGTTTTCTTTACGATTCTAGTTTAATGGCCGATGATTTCAAGCCCTATCACCCGCGTTTGGGTGATAAGGTCTCGCAGCAATCGCCTTTGCTAAAAGGCCGCCCCGCCCGTATTTGGGAATTTCCGATGTGTTTTGAGTTTGACGATTGGGTGCATTTTCAATTTAATTTCAACCCCTATCGCAACGGAACCTCGGCCCCCAGCAAAGTGCTTGAAATTTGGACCGAAGAATTTGACTGGATGCATGAAAATGTTGATGGCGGTATTTTGACCGTCGCCATGCACCCCCAAGTGATTGGGCGCGGGCATCGTATCGCCATGCTCGAAAAATTCATTCGGCATTGTCTTGCCAAAGGCGATGTGCGTTTTGAGGCGATTGGCGATGTGGCGACGCGGTTTGGTATATGACCCTAAACACTCTATAATTTAAAAAGTGATTTTGTGGAGGTAAGCGATGATAGCAACTTTTGAAATGAATATGCGGGATTTAAATTTGGAATTTATCGAAAATTTAAAACGCATGTTTGCAGATAAAGAGGTGCGAATTAGTGTGCAAGCACCGACCCCTGAAACAATATTGGCACACAGATATGAGAATTTACAGAAACGCATTTTGCAGGCTGAACTTAATGGGCCTGCTGTCCAGTTTTCTGTTGATGAGTTTGAACGTTTATTTGTCGATGGTCACGACGATGCAACATGAAGCAAATTGCGTTTGATGCTGTTGCATTTGCCCAATTTGCAGAATGGGCGGCGCTAGATCGAAAACTTCATCAGCGTATTGCCCGTTTGCTGACCGAAGCTGCGCGAACGCCTTTTGAAGGAACAGGTAAGCCAGAGCCACTTAAGGCAAACCTTGCTGGTTGTTGGTCACGGCGAATTACAGACGAGCATCGCCTAGTATATAAAGTTAACGACGAGCAAATCCTTGTTTTATCATGCCGAGGTCATTACGAATAAGAATGGCTTCCTCAATTCATAAATATGCAAAACCACCTAAACACATCCCAACCTGCTCAAAACACCCCACGCGGTATGCTTACCCTTGAAATGTTGGCCGCCAAAGCCAGCAGTGGCGAAATTGATACCGTTGTCGTTGCTGTCACCGATCATATGGGGCGCTTAATTGGCAAACGTTTTGATGTCGATTTCTTTTTAAGTGATGTGGCATCACATGGCACACACGGCTGCGACTATTTATTGACGGTTGATATGGAGATGACCCCTATTCCCGGGTATAAATTTGCCAATTGGGAATTGGGCTATGGCGATTTTCATATGGTGGTCGATCTTTCAACCTTGCGCATCGCCAGTTGGCTAGACCGTAGCGCATTGGTGTTGTGCGATGTTGAGGTTGAGCATGGCGAGCATCACGAGTTGGCAGCGGTAGCCCCGCGCTCAATTTTGCGGCGGCAATTGCAACGCGCTGCCGATATGGGCTTTACGGCAATGGCAGCTTCTGAGCTTGAGTATTATTTGTATGAAGAATCGTATCGAAGCGCTGCCCAAAAGGGCTATGCAAACCTCAGCCCAGCAGCTTGGTATTTAGAAGACTATCATATTTTGCAAGGCACCCGCGAAGAGAAATTTACGGCGGCGGCCCGCCGCCATCTTGCCGCATCAGGTATACCGGTTGAAAATAGCAAAGGCGAATTTGGCCTTGGGCAACATGAAGTCAATGTGCGTTATGCCGAAGCCTTAGCAATGGCCGACCGGCATACCATTTATAAACAGGCGCTCAAAGAAATTGCCGAACAATTGGGTGTGAGTGTTACCTTTATGGCAAAGCCACATAGTGGGCAGGCTGGCTCGTCATCCCACATTCACTTTAGCCTTTGGCAAAATGGTCGCAATGCCTTTGCTGGCGATCAACAATTGGGGCCAGTGAAGGGCAGCGATGAATTTCGTTGGTTTTTAGGCGGCTGGATGGCGCATACCCGCGAATTGATGCCGTGTTATGCCCCAACCATCAACAGCTATAAACGCTATGAAGATGGCTCGTGGGCGCCGACCCGAATTGCATGGAGCTATGACAATCGCACGGCGGGTTTTCGTGTGGTGGGTAAAGGCAGTAGTTTGCGTATCGAGTGCCGCATTCCGGGTGCCGATTGCAACCCTTATTTGGCCTATGCCGCCGCCTTAGCGTCGGGGCTTGATGGTATCGAAAACAAGATCGAACCACCGACCATTTTTGCGGGCGATGTGTATGCCGCACAACATTTACCGCGTGTGCCTTATACTTTGAGCGAGGCCACCGATGGTTTTGCTAACAGCGCTTTTGCTAAACAAGCTTTGGGCGCAGATGTGGTCGAGCATTACGCGCATCATTGGCGCACCGAACAGAAGCAATACGATATGTTTGTTACTGATTGGGAACGCAAACGCTATTTTGAACGTATTTAGGTGGGTAGCGATAGTGAATAGGGATAGTGATGGGTAGGTAGTAAACTTGCGCTATTTACTATCTGCTATAACTATCCACTATCGCTATGCAACAATCAACACTGCCAAAAGAAATTAAATACGCCTATTTGTTTATGGCGCTTAATACCGCGTCATTTCAAATTGCACTCGGCAGCCCACTCATTTTGTTTGCGCGTGAGATTGGTGCATCGGCATCGGTGTTGGGCTTTATTACTGGGTTAACCCCGCTTTTGTCTACTTTACAAATGCCAATGGCGAGCGTAGCGCGGCGTATTGGCTACCGAAATTTGATGTTTCGCGGCTGGGGGGGGCGGGTGCTTACTTTGGTTTGGCTTACGGCCATGCCGATCATTGCCCAATGGGCAAGCCGCGAGCTGACCGTTGCCTTGTTGGTCGCTTGTATGCTGACCTTTAACTTTGTGCGCGGTTTGGGTGCGGGCACATGGTTGCCGCTGATGAGCGCCTTAGTGCCCCGCACGTTGCGGGGTGATTATCTTAGCCGCGAGCGTTTATATAGTGCCATTGCCAGCGTAACGGCGTTGGGGGTGTCGGGCATTATTTTGGCGCGTAATGATACAAACGGGCAACATTCGTTAATTGCCTATGCCGTTTTATTTGGGCTTAGTTTTATTGTGGGGGCAATTAGTTTACATTTTTTGCGGCTTGTGCCCGATTTGACTGGTGCGGGGAAAGAGATGCACACAACTGAAAATACGCCAGCCGCGCTTGAAGTATTGCGATGGCGTGATTTATTCAAAGACAACAATTTTAGACGTTTTGCGTTATTTGGGGTGTTAATGCAAATTTTGATTGCCTCAAGTAACACCTTTTCAATTGTATTTGCGCGTGAAGAAATTGGCTTGCAAGATGGTAGCTTGGTGCTATTATCGGCGGGGGCTTCGATTGCCTCGATGATCGGGCTGTTTTACATTCGCCCACGACTGGATAGTATGGGGAGCAAGCCGTTTATGCGGGCGATTTTGGTGTGTTGGGTGGTTTATTATGTGTTATGGCTGCTCATGGCGCTCAAAATCATCACCTTTGGCGTGTTACTTGTGCCTATGATTTTGGTTGCCAATGGTTTCTTTATCTCTGTGTTCGAAGCACCATCGACACGGTTATTAATGAATATGTTTGGTGATCGGGCTGGCGGCCCGCAATTTTTTACTTTATATGGGGTGTTAATTAGCCTAGCAGCCGGGTTTGCGCCCATGATTTGGGGCGCAATATTAGACCTATTGCGCAGTGGTGCGTTTAGCCGCTATTCCTATTTTTTTGCCGCCGAAATTGTGTTGCTGGGTGTTGTGGCCTTGTTGCTGCGGCGTGTAAATGAGTCTTCGTAATAATTTGCGGCGTTTGCAAAAGATGTATTGCCAAAGTCACTATCACTTGGGGTTCGGAAAAGGCAAAGCCCTTTCCGAACCCCAAGTAATAGTGATTTCAGCAAAAATTTATTTTAATTCCCGTTGTTTCGTGAGACGATCGGCAGTTGCGGTTACAACCCGCCAAATAAGGCGGTAAAGTGATGCACAATGGCTTTGCGCCACCATGGCCAGTCATGGTTGACATCATGACCCCACACATCTAACCAATGATTGATGCTCTTCGCGTTAAGCGCATTTGACAAAGCGCGTGTTCGGTCTGGCGCTTCATAATCACCTTGCCCTGTAAATAGAACAATGCGCCTTTGTCGTAGCCGCGCCAGATGATAGTCGTCGTTCATATTCGACAAATAATCCATTGGGTTATTAAAATAGACATCGTTGCTGTAATAGCCATCAAGATAGTTTTTAATGTCGTAGGTGCCGCTATATAGCAATGCCCCGCCAAAAATATCTGAATTTTTAAAAAAGAGATTAGCCGCCAAGTAACCGCCGAGGCTGATGCCCATGACCAATGGCATGGGGTTAGGGTCGCCGGTGTCTTGCCGAATCAGAGGCATGACCTCTTCGGTAAGATAGCTGTTATAGCGTTTAATTAGCTCAATTTTGGCCTCGGGCGAGGTATCGCGGTTGAGTAATGAGCGTTGATTGACACTATTCACCGAGTAAATTCGCACTCGCCCAGCGTCGATCCAACCTTTCATATAGTCAATCATCAAAAAACGCTCATATTCGAGGTAATCGGCGGCGGCGGTGGGTAACATCAACAATGGCACCCCTGAGTGCCCCCATGTTGCTAATGGCATATTGGCCATTAATCGGTCAGAATACCAACTGGTTGTAATTCGTCTCATAATAAAGTGGCAAAGTGGCAAAGTGGCAAAGTGGCAAAGTGCATTTTTTACTTGCCACTTGCTACTTGCCACTTGCCACTTCTTACTGGCTATTAGTCGCCCAAACGCGCAGCCATTCGAGTTGGCCTAAATGGTAAGACTCGTGGCGCAAAAATGTGGTGAGTAATTCGGCGCGGGCTTGGGTAAAACTAGCGGCGCTGATCACCTCGGCGGCTTGTTCGGCGCTCATTTGGGCAATATAGGCCATTAACCGCTCGTGTGCGGTAAAGTAGGCGTTGCGCAAATCTTCAAATTTCGCAATATCGGGTGCATCACCTTTTACTGCGGCAGAATCTTTGGCGTAGCGATGTTCGATTTCATCTGACACCACAGGTTCTAAGCCACACATCTTAAGCCCATAATTACGATAGGCCACAATGTGGCCCACGATCCAATTAATGCAATTGCCTTCGATGGGCGGTTGCACCAGCGAATGGGCGTGTGTAAGATTTGCCAAATAGTCATTGGCATAGACGGTCATATTCCGGTTGTAATTCCAAATCAGGCTGTCATTGCTAATCATATTGCGTATTGTATGCGGAAATGGCGCAAAATAGCCGCGATTACAACTTTTTGAGGTGAGCTTCGTATTGAGATGTATTAATAATTATTGCGCAGATCTTTGAGAAAACTTAAAACCTGCTTCGCCGAAGTCATGATTGCCATTCTTGCCGAGAATAGCAATCGTGACTTCGGCCTTATGTTTTTGGCGGGTATTCATCAAAATGAGTCTAAATTTCTTTTCTGGTGCGATAATATCTTAAAACATTATGTCTGAAAATATGCGCACTTTTTTGCAGCGGGTTACTCCGCTCATTGCTGTTCAAGGTTTTTTATTGGGGCTTAATATTGTTACCAGCATTGGCGATCGCAATCCATTTCCTTGGTCATTCATTCCAATTATGGCAATGGGTATTCCAGAGATGATTATTGCATCACGTATATTTTTAGGCGGCGGGCAGTCTCATTCTAATCAAATAGAAAACCGTGAGCAACGCAATGCTGATCGGCAGACTGCTAGGGCTGAACGGCGTGGCGATGTAAAAACAGCCGATTGGCAAACATCACAAGCGGTCAAAATTGACCCAGACCTGATTGATCATATTGGCCAAGCTCGCGCATATCAACAAGAAATTGACCGGATTGCCAAAGCTGCCAGTGGTAAAGGCATCCATGGCGCACGTATGGCTGAGTTGGCAAACCAATTTGCTGGATGGACCAAACAGGTTGAAACGATGGCCGAGCGGGTGACGGTGCTGCGGCGTAATCCATTGGTGAAACAAGATTTGCGGGCTGTGCCAGATGCCATCAAAAAACTAGAGGCTCAATTAGCCCGTGAAACAGATGCACGCATTCGTGGGCAAATTGAACGCACCCTGAGTGCCCGTCGTAGCCAACTCGAGGCTTTGCAAAAATTGGAAAATACCACGCGTCACGCCGAAACACAACTCGAGTTAACGATTGCGTCGCTTGGCACGATTTATTCGCAAACATTGGCGGGGCAATCGACCAACCAAATCGCCGATTACAGCCATTTGGCAAGCGAGGTCGATGAGCAAGTGCGCGACTTGCGTGATCAATTAGACGCCCTCGAAGAAGTGCGTTTGGGCACAGCCCAAGGCAATTTAGGAGATTAATGACAACGTATGATGTTGCTGTTGTAGGTCTTGGCATGATTGGCTCGGCGGCGTTGCGCCATTTGAGCGTTGCTGGTTTGCGCGTCATTGGTATTGGCCCAGCCGAACCTGATCATTGGGCTGCACATGAAGGGGCGTTTGCCAGCCATTATGACCAAGCGCGAATTACGCGCATTACAGATCCCGATTCGGTGTGGGGGATGTTGGCACAGCGCTCGATTGCGCGTTATGCCGAGATCGAGCGGCATAGCGGGGTGCGTTTTCATCATGCAGTTGGGCATTTGCGGGTTAGCCCCGATGTGACCGAAGTTGGCGATACGCTGGGCGATGCCGAAACAATTGGGCGGCAATTGAATGCGCAATTAACCCGCCTCACCCAAGCGCAATTAAGCGATCAATTCCCTTATTTGCAATTTGCTGACAAGGCCGAGGCGTTGTATGAAGTAGGCGCAGCCGGGTTTGTAAACCCGCGCAAATTGGTGGCGGCGCAGCAAGTGAGCGCTTTTTTGAATGGGGCTAAGTTTATTTATGAGGAAGTGCATGCGATTACTGGCACAGCTGGTGCATTTGAGGTGAGAACTCAGACTGGTCAAATCTTGCAGGCTCAGCGGGTATTGCTGAGTATGGACGGCTACACTAATTTTTTATTAAAGCCGTTTTTGGGGCGTGAGCTTGATTTTATTTGCAAACAACATTCGGTGGTTTTGGCCGAATTGGATGAAGCCGAACAACAACGGCTGGCAAATTGCCCATCGCTGATTTGGCGTTTACAGGGCCATCCATTGCTTAAATCATTTTATAGCACCCCGCCCACGCCTTACCCCGATGGGCGAGTGTGTTTCAAAATTGGTGGGTCGCCCTTTAGCCCGCCAACCATGAACACGCCCCAAGCATTTCGTGATTGGTTTCATGGGGCTGGCAATGAGGCTGAAATCGCGGCATTGCGTGAGGTTTTGCTTACCATTTTGCCGGGCTTGCGCGTAAAAAGTTGGGCATCAAAGCCTTGTGTCAATACTTATACTGCGCATGGTTACCCGTATGTTGATCGTCTGGCCGAGGGTGTTTATATTTGCACAGGCGGTTGTGGTTCGGCGGCTAAATCGTGTGATGAAATTGGCCGCATGGGTGCGTCATTGGCGCAACACGATGAATGGCGCTCCGATTTGCCAGTCGAGATTTTTCGGGCGGTTTAGCCAATATTTTGTATCTTCTGAATAATTGAGGGTATCCCAAAAAGACGTAATGCCGAAATCACTATATCAGCCTGTTTGGATTGGGCTTGCCCAATCCAAACAGGCTGATATAGTGATTTCGGCGAAAATTTATTTTAATTACCACTATTTTTTGACCAATGGCAAATACATGTGTTGCGCATCGAGCGCTGTCATATCGTAATCAAGCGCATTATTATCAACATTCGACTCTTGGCTCAAGGTCACAATGTTGATGCTGTTATGTAGTTTGCCGGGTTGGGTTGGTACAAAAATAACGTTGACAATGCTATAGGAATTTGCGGCTAACCCAGTAGGGATGGCGCAATTCAAGATGCCCCCCGATGCATTGGTTTCTGGCACCGATAAACATTCAAACCCGGGGCCGGGTTGCACTTCTTTAAAGGCGGTGTTGCCGGGCAATGCGCTTATCAGCGTAATTGCTGAAGCAGGGCGGCTGCCCAGGTTTGTCACTTTGATGGCATAAGCCACAGGCCGCCCAACCACTGGGGTTGCATTGGTGTTTAACATCTCGACCGATAGGCTGACATCGACCTTGGCATCGGGCGAGGGTGGCTGGGTAGCGATGGGGGTTGGCATTGGCGTGCGGGTTTGGGCGGGCACGCTGCTAGCGGTGGGGTTGGCGGTGGCGGTCGCCGCATTGCCAGCCGATTTTGTTGGTGTGGCGCTAGGCAGGCTGGTGGGCGTGGGAGTGCGCGTTGGAACCGGTGTGTCGGTGGGCGTAGGCGGCAATGGGGTCGCGGTTGGTGGCACAGGGGTTGGGCTGGCCGCCACAATATTCACCGTTGACGATTCGTAAGCGGTCAATTGGTAATGAGAGAAGCGTGTTGTCCACTCTGATTCAATAATTGACGTACTGGCGAAAGTATAAGGCGTTGGATCAACGTATTCATATTCGTCGCCATTGTTTAGGTAAACACCCAAATCGCTGAACACGGTTCGGCGTGTGCCGGTGGCGTTGCTGATCAGGGTGTGCTGAGCCATTGTTACTGGGTCGATGCTGCCATTGCGCCCAATATAACAAAAATAGACAGGTGTGTCACTGGTGACATAAAGTGTGTCGGTGACACCGCAGGTTTTCTTGGTGCTGGCATACATGCGCATGGTAAAGCATTTGCCGCCGTTACAAACCTCGGTGCGTTGGGGTGCGGTAGGGGGCGATGAATTTAATGGAATAAGCTGGGCTTGTGTAATTGCCGAGACACCCGGCCATGTTAATACGGTGAGCGGGACAGCAATGAGTAAGATTTGCTTAATGGGTATTTTCATCATTTTTCTAAGCGTCTGAGTATAGCGGGTTGCTTGACTGGTGATGCAAAAAGCGCGTATTGTGTTTGTGACGCGAAAAAACACGTCAGATGTCATCAAACTTAAACTTTTTTGACAGTTTTGCCATTTTTTATCCTTATTTCAAGAAAAACGCTAGAATGTTTTTGTGTTGGTGGTTGTCGCGGCGTGAAGTGACCCCCTAAAAATGGAGTCACTTTAGTCACTTCATTATGAAAATGAACAAATTTATTGACCCGACTTTAGTGCGGCTTGCCTTGTTGCTACTGATACTCACGGTTATTTATTGGCTTTTATATCAATCTGCTGCTGAATCAACAATTCCTGCGTTTGTCTTAACATTCTCGTTATTGCTGTTTGAATTTATATGGCTCATTCTCGTCGCAAATTTTATTAACAAGCGCTTTTTGCCCGTCAATTTGTTGGCTTCGATTTTGCTTGCTGTTATTTTTTATTTTGTGGTTGGTTATGTATGGGCTACAGCAAAGTTGTTTTATAACCCTAACGTCTTGTCCCTCAGCACGATAAGCGTTTTCTGGCCATATGAACTATTTGTCAGTATTTTGCAATTTTAGTTTTTAAAACATGCAATAATTTTTTATGAATCTACGCTACTTTTTATTATCAATTTTGCTGACATTATGCATCTATGTCTTGCGGCGCGGCTATGCAAAATGGTTGATATGCTTGCCGTTATGGGGAGGCTTTATTTTAATGATGGCTTCGCTGCTGACATGGGATTTATTTTTAGGTAAAGCGCAGCTTTTTGACTTAATGACGATGCTTTTCTGGCTTTTATGCATTACTTTTGGCCTTGCCCTGCCATTTGCCGTTAATGAAGCTTGGATGACTTTTTACGAAAAATACAAAATTGTTTTGTTTGTTTGGGTGATTACGACCATAGGTATTACATTTCGGTTATCGCTATTTATCTGGCAAATGTTCGCCCAAGTTAATTTTTGAAATGCTTCTCAATCCAACCGATACAGCAGGCCACTATAGAATTACGAGTGTTTTTATTTCTTGGCTTGGAGCGGCACTTGGCTTCGTCAGTGTGGGGGCTATACAATATGCGGATTCTTATGGCGGGAATCAAGGCGTTTTTGCTGGGCAAAGTTATCTTGGTCAAATGCTATGGGTGATTCCTAGAAGCGGTTGGTAATTACAGATCATTCGTCCAGTAATTAATTTACTTTGCTACTTGCAGGAAAAGAGGGATTTTTAGTTGTAAAGATCCCTCTTCTTTAGTTGAGAGGCAAATTATGTTGTTCATTAGCATTTTACTAATTTTCCTTTTTCTGCGTCTTGTTATTTCAATCAAAAAAAAGAAGAAAGATAGCTTCATTTTTTTGCCTTTAATATACAATTCGATTTTTGCTTCTTTCGCCACAGTTTCATCTCGGTATACGGTATTTGGATTAAATGCAACGCAAGCTTTAGCAATTTCTTTGATAATTGGATTGATAATTACCGTTATTCTTGTTTTTTTATGTATTAAATTAGTAAAACGAGGCGAAGCAATTTATGATGTTAAAAGCTTGTCTGTTGCGTTGCCGGCGAATATCTTGGGATGTATTGTGAATGGGATTGTGTTGTTTTGGGCATTAAAGTAATAATGGAGAAATTTGTTTTATGCTTAAGATAATTATTGCTTTTTTTTCCATACTTGTAATAATAGGAGGCGGTTTTATTTTTATAGTTGGAATTTTGGGGCATCAACCTCGTGTGTTGCCGCTATCTGCTTTCACCTATCATAATGCGACGTCAATGAACTATTTGGAGTCCCTGATTTATGGATATGGTGACTTTATGGATTTACCGGCTTCTTGTGAGCGACATTTTAAGATATTAGGCTGGGATAGCAACAACCAAGTTTATTTTGTGAACGAATGTGAAACAAACTCCACTGTAGTGATTTACAACCCAGACCAAAAACATATTTTCTATACTGATAACCCTCATGGAGATTTGACTCGATTATGTTATTCGGGCATAGAAATTCTGATATCTGGTATTCGCCCTGCTTATTTGGAAGAAGGGAATCGCAGACATTATGTCAAACAAGGCCTCTTGTTATCGCCGAATCAACGTTGGGCAGCTTATGTTGCAAAAGAACTATTTGATGGACCACAAGATGTCATTATTGTTGCGGTTAATAATTTACTAACTCAAGAGAAAATGAAACCATGTGTTTGAGCATATGGTTTGTTTCAATCCAACCGATAAAGCGGCACTTTGCGATTTTCTGACCCGCCGCCATAAAAATAATAGGGGATATCGAAGCGCCCAATCTCGGTGAGGCGGAAATTAAATTGCAGCGTGTCAATTGTGCCTTTCAACTCATCACCATCAAACAAGAGATAAACGGGGCGACCTTCGGCTTTAACGGCCCGCATAAAGGTAATTAACTCTGGGGCACTCCACGAAGCGGGGCGAACGGTTTGGCGTTGTGAATGTAAATCAACAGCACCGCTATTGAGCGAGCAGGCAATGACGGCATTGGTGGGGGTATTGAGCCGTATATGCTCGAATGAGGCGCGTTGCTCGGCCACCAAATAGCCAAATGCCCCAAATGCGCGGGTGACGGGCAAGGCCACGGTTTGGCTTGAGCGCCCAAGTAATATTGCTGCTACCAGAATGACAGCGGCGATACGTAATACACGCCAGCGTAGTGAATAGAGGGTTGCAAACCCCAAGGCCGTGAGTGCCGCCCCAATCGGGAAGATCGACAATAGATCACGCGGACGTAAATAATCGTAGAAAAGATGTAATATTAATAAGGGCAGCACATAAAATACCAGCGCTGCAAAATGTCTAATATTGCGCCACGCCAGCACTAGGCTGCCGATTAACATCAGCGGCCACAAATAGCCAAACTCACGGTGTGAATTTAACTCGCTGAAAAACCGTTCGACAGTTTCAGGGAATCGGCTGATTGAGAAATTGCTTAATTCGTCGGAACCCGTATGCCAAGGTGCACCAAACGCGGTGGTGTGATAGATGAGAAGCGGAATAATGGCGATAAAGGCGCTAATGGCGCAAATAAGCACGCGGCGAAATGACAATATGGGTTTGTTCCATTGCCATAGTGCAATGGCCAGCGCGGGTGCAATGAGCACTTGCGTGTAGCGAATAGAAAAAGCCAAACCCAAGCATAAGCCGCTGAGTAGCGCCAAATGTAAAGACCTTAATTTAAAAAGCGGGGTGGGTGGCTTGCGGTTACGCCCCCGTTGTGTCTCGGCTTGAGCCACTTGTTTTTGTTCAATATGCGATGCTTGCTCAGCATTAAATGCGAGTAATAATGCAAGCAGCGATACCAATTGGGCGGCAAGATCTGCCATCGGGGTCATTTGCCATTCAACTTGTTGATATGATGTGGCAGAAATGAATATGGCAACCGCAGCCGCTAATAATTGCGTTGGGTCCGGCAAATTCCATTCGTGGTGGGGCATCGTGTCGCTTAATTGCCCAATTTCAGGCTCACGCAAAGCCAAAGTCCAGCGTCCACTTTTAAAAATGCCCACCAGCAGATAAGTGAGCATGCCAATCACAATTAATGAAATTAGCCCGATAAAGGGCGTGACCAAATAAAGCCCGACTTCGCCCATCAATAAATAAGCCAAGCCCGTGATAACCGCATAACCGGGCGGCCATACGGTGGTCGAAATACGCCGCGCATCCGTCGGTAAACGATACCCGATGTGGGTAACAGGGTATGAATTTACCATCGGCGCGTCGATACTGAGATCATGCGTGATGCGCACCAATGGAAATGCGTGATAAACCGTGCCTTTTGTAACCAGATCTACACCCATTTGCGCATAAGCATATGGGTCGCTACCTGTCACGCCATGTGTGCGCAAGGTCCAGCCGGTCCACGCTGCCCAGCCAAATGTGCCTGTTATTATGGCTGTTGCCAAAGCCAATGTGGCAATGGGGTGGGTTAATTTGTCGGCTAAGGGTTTAATCACCCACACAAAGAGGAACCGTAGCAATAAGATGAGCCACGACCCAACATAACTCAGCACAATGGCCAAGATTGACAGCAACCACCAGCCTCGTAACTCTAAAATAGGGATGCTAACCACACGCGCAAATACTGAGCTGGCAAATAGTAACCCAGCCGCGATATTGACCCAGCGCCGCCAACCCATTCGCCCCCAAACCACATGCAGAATGCACCATAGCCCAGCCAACCCGACCAAAAGACCATTCACCAGTGGTGATAGATCAGACGTTGGCGTTGTAAACCAATAGGAAGCTTGAAATAGATTTTCGATGCGCACGTTTTGCTACACTTTTATTTTTTTTAGTCCGCTAATTGTCGCAGATAATCTTTTCTTTTGCACACCAAATACCACATCTACTTCTTCATCATTGCGCAAACGAATGCTGCGTAGCACCAAACCTTCGCCAAACGATGGGTGCAAGACACGGTCGCCCGGCTTAAATTCAGTTTGCTCGGCAAATGAATTGGTTGGCGTGGTTGTTGGCTTCATGGGAATGGGGCTGCTTGCTCGGCTTGAGTTGCCCCAAGTTGCCATTGATTGGGCGGCTTGGCTTGGCTTTTTTATCACCCCATCGACCAGTGCAGCGGGTAAATCGGCCAAAAACCGTGATGGCTCAGTGGCATCGCTAATGCCCCATTGCCCACGTCGAAACGCCCGTAATAAATAGAGCCGTTCTTTGGCGCGAGTAATGCCGACATACATTAAACGCCGTTCTTCGGCCAATTGTTCGGGGTCTTCTAGGCTGCGGCTGTGCGGTAAAACACCCTCATCTAACCCTAAAATAAACACCACCCGATACTCCAACCCCTTGGCCGCATGTAAAGTGAGCAGGGTGGGGGCGTTCACCGTTTCTTCAAGGCCATCTAATTCGCTTACCAATGCTAACTCGGCCAAAAATTCAGCCAGCAAAGTGTCACCGGCCTCAGCCGCCACATTGCGCAATTCCATCACGTTGGCCCAGCGGTCTTCGCCTTCGCTGGTGCCGTCTAATAAATGTTCGCGGTAGCCAATATCGCGCACAATGCGGTCAAATAGCTGGCTGACATTTAGCTCATCGCGTAGCACCAACCATTTGGCCCACATCTCGCCAAATTCGGCCAAGGCTTTTGCCCCGCGCCCAGTTACTAATTCGCGGCGAATGGCATCGAGACAGCCCACCCCATGTTGCTTCGCCGCATTTTCGAGTTGTTCAAAGCCTTTATCGCCAATACCGCGTGTAGGGGTGTTGATAATACGCCGCAGGCTAACGGTATCGGCGGGGTTGTTGACAATGCGCAGGTAGGCCAATGAGTCACGAATTTCTTTGCGCCCATAAAAGCGCGTGCCGCCCACCAAACGATAAGGCATTTTGGCCCGCACAAACGCATCTTCCACTGCGCGTGATTGGGCATTGGTGCGATACATCACCGCAATTTCGCCCAACGATGCGGCTTTTTGCCGCACCAATTCATTGATGGTATCGACGGCATATTGGGCTTCTTCGGCCTCGTTAAACATTTCACGCAGCACAATTTTTGGCCCTTTGCCGCGTTGGGTAAATAGCTCGATATGCTGACGATTGGGGTTGCGCTTGATGACCGACATGGCGGCATCGAGCACGGTTTGGGTGCTGCGATAGTTTTGGTCGAGCGGAATTACGTTGAGGTCAGGGTATTCGTCACGCAGTTTGAGCAAATTGCGATAATCGGCCCCGCGCCACGAATAAATGCCTTGATCGGGGTCGCCCACGCAAAATAAATTGCGATATTTGCCCGAAATTAAGCGGGCCAGCTCATATTGGGCAATATTGGTGTCTTGAAATTCGTCTACCAACACATGTAAATACCGCTCTTGCATACGCTCTAACACCGGCGGGTTATTACGTAGTAGCATCACGCTTTCCATCAACAAATCGTCAAAATCTACTGCATTATTAGTACGCAAAATGTGTTGATAGCGGGTATAAACTCGCTTGGTGATTTCATCAAAATAAGATTGCGCCTGAAATAGCACTGGCGTTAGCAATTCATTTTTTGCGTTGCTAATACGGGCATGTAAGGCCGCTGGTTTATATTTTTTGTCATCAATATTCAGTTCGGCCAACACATTTTTAACCACAGCCAATTGGTCATCGCTGTCATAAATGACAAAATTGCGGTCAAGCCTAACCAAAGGCGCATCGCGGCGAATAAGCCGCCCACAAATACTGTGAAATGTGCCCATCGCCACTTCTTTTACTTGCGCTTCGCCGACAATATGCCCAAGTCGGTCACGCATTTCGCGGGCGGCTTTGTTGGTAAATGTCACTGCCATGATGCGATAAGGCAGCACGCGGCGGGCTTCGATGAGATAAGCCACGCGGTTGGTTAGCACGCGGGTTTTACCGCTGCCGGGGCCAGCAATGACAAGGGTGGGGCCGTCTTTGGCCTGCACCGCTTGGCTTTGTCCAGCGTTTAGGCCATCTAATAAATGTGAAAATGGAGATGAGGTCATTCGGGTGTCATGATACCGCTTTTGTTAAACACTTATTTCTTAAAACAAATTTGGCTTTTTGTCGTTTGAAATAATCTTCTTAGCTTAAATTGGAGTATCTATTTAGACAACACTAAGGCCAAAACCACCATCCAAATGTTACTATGGGGGAACTTTATTACCCCATAGTAACATTTGGATGGTGGTTTTGGCATAACATATTTTTCGTTAAAACTAATGCAAAGAAGTCAATTACCCGTTGGCATGTAGTTTGACCACTGTCACGCCATCGCCACCTTCGCCATCTAAACCAGTTTCAAACGATTTGACGGCTGAATGATCTTTGATCGATTCGCGCACGGCGCGACGCAATGCGCCGGTGCCTTTGCCGTGAATAATACGCACAAACGGCAACCCAGCGCGTGAAGCGCGATCAAGATAATCTTGCACCCGCTCAACACCCTCTTCGCTCATCATGCCGCGCATATCCAACTCCATGCCGGGTGATGGCTCGATATGACCACGTTCATATTTGCTGCTGTTGTCAATTGGGCCGACATCGGGGGCTTTGGCCCGTTCAACATCCCTCAGCTTGACTTTCATTCTCATGCGCCCAATTTGCACTTCGGCGCTGTCGTCGCTTACACTCGTAATCGTTGCGAGTGAATCAAGTGCCTTAACCCGCACCGTATCACCCACGCTGATTTTAGATTTTGGACTTTGGGTTTTGGGTTTACCCGCAAGGTTTATTCCAGGCTCGTCTTTATCCTCTTGGCTCTTGGCTCTTTGTTCTTGATTCTTCGTTCTCGGTTCTTCGTTTCGCAGTGTTGCCACCACTTCGCGTATTTTGCGCTCTTCTTCGGCAAAATCTTGGGTCGAGTTTAATTCACGCTCAATCTCACGCACTTCATCAAGCGATTCTCCGGCGGCCACCACTCGCCCACGCAATCGCCGCACTTCCGATTTTAGCAACTCAATTTCTTTTTCGGCATCGTCACGGGCTTGTGATAACACCCGTTGGCGTTCTTCATCGATCTTGCGTAATTGAATACGCAATTTGTCGGCGTTGTCTTCGGCCACCCGTTCAGCGCGGCGTGCTGCGTTGCGGGCCGCTTCGGTTTGTCGGCGCATTTTCTCAATTTCAGCCAACATATCTTCAGCCCGCATATGTTCACCGGTCAGGTGCTGCTGGGCATCATCGAGAATGGCTTGTGGCAGCCCTAAGCGTTGTGCAATGGCAAAGGCATTTGATTTGCCGGGCAAGCCGATGGTAAGTTTGTAGAGCGGGCGCAGGGTTTTGAGATCGAAGGCGACATTGGCGTTGCTTACCCCTTCGGTTACCGCCGCCCAAGATTTAAGCTCGGCATAATGGGTGGCAACCACACAAATGGCTTGTGAGCGTAGCAAATAATCGAGCGTTGCCCGTGCCAAGGCCGCCCCTTCGTGTGGGTCTGTGCCCGATCCCAGCTCATCCATTAACACCAACGAAGTTGCATCAACTTTGTCTAAAAATGAAACTAAATTGGTTAAATGGGCGCTAAAAGTTGATAGGCTCTGCTCTATACTTTGTGCATCACCGATATCGGCATAAACCGCATTAAAAATAGGCAGAATGGCAGATTCGACTGGAATATGTAACCCACATTGCGTCATCATCGCCAATAGCCCCACCGTTTTCATTGCCACTGTTTTGCCGCCAGTGTTGGGGCCGGTAATCACCAAAATGCGGGTTGTGGCATTGAGTGTAATGTCGATTGGCACAACGGTTTCTGGGTCAAGCAGGGGGTGACGGGCTTGAATGATTGAAAATTGGGCGGTGTCTGTATTTTTGGCGTGATCGGTTTTGCGCAAATTGGCTGGGGTTGCATGAAGCCGGTCGGCATATTTGGCTTTGGCGAGCGCAAGGTCAAATAGCGACAATTGCGCTACTGTTCTTAAAATTGAATCGCGCTGACTGCCGACTTGATTTGATAGTGCAATCAAGATGCGCCGAATTTCATGTTGTTCAGCCAACTGTAATTCGCGCCAAGTGTTATTCAATTCTAAAGTGGCGAGTGGCTCGATAAACACCGTTAGGCCACTGGCACTTTGGTCATGCACAACGCCTGCGACCCGCCCTTTAAAATCGGATTTGATTGGAATGACATAGCGCCCATTGCGTTGGGTAATGATTGCTTCTTGTAAATAAGTGCTGCTGCTGCCAAGAATATTTTGTAATTTTTGCAATAATCGATCGTGGGCGATGCGCACTTCGACTCGTATTTTTCGCAATTCGGGTGATGCGTTATCACGCACCTCGCCGCGATCATCGATACAGCGGGCGATGTTTTCAACCAACTCAACCTGTGGCTCGATCAACTCAACGATTTCATTGAGGCATGGGTAAATATCGGCATAGCGCGTGATGGCGCGTTGCACATTGCGGGCGCTGTGCAAGGTTTCACGCACATCTAGCAATTCGATTGGCTCCATCATGCCGCCACGCCCAGCCCGCATGATCATGTCGCGAATATCGCGTGCCCCGCCAATGCCTAAGGTGTCGTTGGTTTGTAATGCTTGGCGAGCCTCGCTGGTTTCGTCTAATTTTCGGTTTACTTCAGTCGGGTGTGTGCTGGGTTGCAAGGCGTGGGCCAACTCAATGCTCGCACTAAAGCTGCATTCTTTGGCAAGCTGCTCTAAAATTTTGGGCAGTTCGAGGGTGTTAAGGTGTTTGGCGAGCACGGCTAGTCAATGAGATTATACGAGATTGGCTGATGCGCTAATTGGGCTGTAATGAATAAGTTTTCGCACTAGGCTATGGTCGCCGACCTCACCACCAATGATCGACATTTGGCCCCGATTAAATTTGCCACCTCGACTGTTTGTTGAATAAGTGCTGCGGCTTTGGCTGGGGCTGGGAAACGATGCGAAGGGCCAAACATACAAACCGATGCAATTATTTTGCCAGCTTCGTCAAAAACAGGTGCTGCGACACCAATTAATTCGGCGTTATATTCGCCGTTGTCCCATGCATAGCCCTGTTTGCGAATTTTGCTGAGTTCGCGCTGCATGGCACGGGCGGTGCTGATGGTCGTTGAGGTAAATAACTGCATTGGGCGTTGGAGATAGGCCTCGATCATGGCCTCGGGTTGATAGGCCAAATATAGCTTGCCATCGGGTGATACATGCAACGGTAAGCGGGTTCCACTCCAATCACGCAATTGAAAAAACCTTGGGCTGTTGGCTTGGTCAATGTAATGGGCCATGTCGCCATCGGGCACACATAGTGTTAGGGTTTCGCCCGATGCTTGTGCCAGTTGCTGTAAATAGGGGCGGGCAATGGCGATCAGGCTGCGCGGCATGCCAATGTGTGCTGCCATCGACACAATCGATGGCCCAATACGAAATCCTTCACGTCCGCCTAATTTCTCTACTGCCCCCAAG
This sequence comes from Thermoflexus hugenholtzii JAD2, assembly GCA_945877855.1. Lineage (GTDB taxonomy): Bacteria > Chloroflexota > Anaerolineae > J036 > Brachytrichaceae > AQU-03. The sequence continues at coordinate 24,342 of CAMDWA010000008.1, forward strand.
GCGGCCAAGGTGCTTAACATGCGTGACACCGTGCTTTTAGGCAGGTCTACTCGAATGGCAATTTCAGTTAAACTAACGCCATCGGTGTTTGATGCAACCGCGGTTAAAATGTCAAAAGCACGACGGAGAGATTGGATATCGGACATTAGATTAAAAATTACGAATTACGAATTAAAAATTACGGGTTTGAGTTAATTCGTAATTCGTAATTTGTAATTATTTTGCCATCCAGTGGTCAATCAATTGGCGAGCAATGCTTAATTTAGGTGGAATACCGACAACACCCTTACTAATTTCATCGCGGGTTGTCCAACGTGCTTCGTCGAGTTCGTTGGGGTCGAGTTTTAGCTCGCCCCCCGTATAACGGGCAAAAAAGCCAAGCATGAGTTGGTGTGGGTAAGGCCAAGGTTGGCTGCTGAAATAAGTAATGTCGCTTACGGTTGCTCCCACTTCTTCTTGAACCTCACGGCGCAAACAATCTTCTAGCGATTCGCCCGGCTCAACAAAACCTGCCACCAATCCATAGCGGTTGCCCCAACCCGCTTTATGGGTTAATAAAACACGGTCGCCATCGTGAATGAGGGTGATGGTGCATGGGCTGACGGGTGGATAGACATCGCGTTTGCAATTGTGGCAACGCTTGCCCCATTCACCCGAAATTTGGGTTAGCGCTTGCCCACAAGTTGAGCAATAGTTGCTGTTGCGCTGCCACAGTAATAATTGTGATGCATAACCAGCAACAGCGTGCTGCGCTTCGGGCACACGCCCATAAAGATCGCGTAGCCCAAGCAGTCGGGTTGTGCTTGGCAATTCTAAATCGTTGGCGATGTGACAGGCGAAACATGGCATATCACCCAAATAGCCTAAGAATAGGGTTTGGTCTGTGCGCGGCAGATGTGGTAATGGGGTTGAGCCATGTGGCAAGATGGTTTCGGCCTCGTGGTGAATGACCAACATGCCTTTGTCATTGAGTGCAAACCATAACCCGTTTTCGGGGTGTGGGGTGTTATTCGGGTAAGCCCGCTGAAAATTAAACGAGATCATGGTGAATGTAGTTGAGATCTATTTTTCTGATGTAAAAGCGTCTTCTCAATCATGAATAGCAATTATATTTTCGCCTAAATCATTGTATTTACAGCCTTCCAAGCTTGTAGATATTATGATTTTGGCATTACGTCTTTTTAAATTGCCGCTGTTGATTCGGAAGATGCACACAAAGTATAAATGATTGTATTTTGAATTTCATTCTAAAGATGGGGGTGAAAATAGTAAAAAAATATACAATAAAAAAGATACATAAAAGGACATATTCAATTGTATGAAAACTTACATGCTTACTCGTCGAAAATTTTTATTAGTTGCATCTTTTGCGGGTTTGCCATTGGCAGCTTGTGGTCAATTTGGGGTCACGCCGCCTACGCCAACTGCAATGCCTAAACCGACTGATACCCCAAAACCAACGGATGTGCCAAAACCAACCGAAGCGCCAAAACCTACCAATACGCCCGCGCCTGCCCCAACTGCGACGGTTAAGCCAACCGAATCCCCTAAGCCTGTAGATGTGCCGAAACCGACTGCTATGCCGCGTGCTACGACCATTGCCACTAAGGGTGCAATGGCAAAACCAGTCATTCGTATTATCGATAACCCATGGAGTGCTGCCACCTCGAATGCACATGTGGCGAAGCAACTGATTGAATCAAAATTAGATTATCGAGTGGAGCTTGTGCCGTTAGATGAAAAGGTTCAGTGGGAATCTTTGGCTAAAAATGACGCCAGTGTTAGTTTAGAAGTTTGGCCGTCTGGTCATGCTGAAGCTTATGAAAAATATGTTGTAAAGGATAAGACGGTAGAAGAAATCGGGAAATTGGGCGTTATTGGCAAAATTAATTGGTATGTGCCGACATATATGGTAAAAGAACGCCCCGAACTTGCAACATGGGAAGGATTAAAAAAGAATGCTAGCTTATTTAAAACCTCCCAAACGGGAAATAAAGGACGATTTGTTGCGGGTGAACCATCGTGGCCACAATTTGATGAACATGTTATTAAAAACTTGGGGTTGGATTTGCAAGTGGATGTGGTTGGCTCAGAAGAAGCCCAATTGCAATTGTTGGAGGAGGCTTACAACAAAAAGCAACCATTCTTATTCTATTTCTGGACCCCTCATTCTGTTCACTATAGCCATCAGCTCACGGCTGTAAAGCTGCCCAAATTTACCGAAGAATGTGGTAAGTTTATGGATGACAAAGCCCAAAATAGTAAGGTGAATTGCGATTACCCTGCTGAAATTTTATATAAGATTGCTTCAGCCAAATTAAAAACAGATGCACCAGATGTCTATCAGTTTTTTAAGAATTTTCAATATGCCGACACGGATCAAATTGAGATGATGGCGGCCATTGATTTAGCCAAACAAACCCCAGCCCAAGCGGCGAAAGATTGGATTGAACGCAGTGAAAATATTTGGCAAAATTGGTTGCCAGTAAAAAAATAACAGTTTGCCTGAAAAAACATAATGCCGAACTCACTATCGCATATAGCTGGCAGGTCAAAGCCCTCCAGCTATATGCGATAGTGAGTTCGGCGCAAATTTACTTTGCGTTCCTCACTTTTTGAGGTTGCTAATGGGCTTTGCCGCCCAAATAGGCTGCTTCGACTTCTGGGTTGTGAGCCAAATCTTTGGCATTCCCGCTCAATACAATCTCGCCGGTTTCAAGCACATAGCCACGATCTGCCACGCTGAGCGCGATACGCGCATTTTGTTCAACCAACAAAATAGTTGTTTTTTGGCGGTGCAATTCGCGGATGATGTCGAAGATCAAGTCTACGAGAATGGGAGCCAGACCCATGGATGGCTCGTCGAGCAAAAGCACGCGCGGTTTTGCCATGAGTGCGCGACCCATCGCCAACATTTGCTGTTCACCACCCGACAACGTCCCAGCCCGTTGGTTGATACGTTCTTTCATACGTGGAAAAAGCCCAAACACTTTTTCCATATCTGCGGCAATGCCATCTTTGTCATTGCGCTGAAATGCCCCCATTTCGAGGTTTTCTTTAACGCTCATGCGTGGGAAGACCAAACGACCTTCGGGCGATTGGCTGACACCGCGTTTAACAACATCGTGGGGCGGGAGTTTTGTCAATTCTTCGCCGTTCAGCTTGATCGACCCTTCGCGGGGTTTTAACAAGCCTTGAATGGTGCGCAAGGTTGTGGTTTTGCCAGCCCCGTTTGATCCGATCAACGTAACCACTTCACCTTCTTCAACGGTTAAATTAATGCCTTTGAGCGCATGAATATTGCCATAATAAGTATGGACGTTTTTGAGTTCTAATATTGCCATAATTTGATTTTAGATTTTAGATTTTAGATTTGCGATTTTTGATGTTGAGCTTGAACTCAAAATCGTCTGCCTTAAATCTTAAATCATAAATAGGTTTAGGCGCCTTCGGCAGCGGCTCCTGTGCCAAGATAAGCTTCAATCACTTTGGGGTTGGCTTGCACAACCTTGGGTAAGCCTTCAGCGATCTTTTCACCATGATCTAACACACTCACACGGTCGCTAATACCCATCACGACTTTCATGTCATGCTCGATCAATAACACAGTTACGCCTAACTCTTTGCGCAAATGATCGACCAACTCGGTTAATTCCTTCTTTTCTTGTGGGTTCATTCCGGCGGTTGGTTCATCTAACAACAATAATTTGGGGTCAGATGCCAAGGCGCGGGCGATTTCGAGCCGACGCTGAAAACCATAGGGGAGGTTTCGCGCCGCCATTTCAGCGCTATCGCGGCCCAAGCCAACAAAGTCGAGCAGATCTAAGGCTTTTTCGCGGGCGCGTTTTTCTTCATGAATAACCCGCTTGGGGCGAAAGAATGCTTCGAAGACAGTGCCATTAAGACGGGTATGCATCCCGACCAATACGTTTTCGAGTGCGCTTAATTGCCCAAATAAGCGAATGTTTTGGAAGGTGCGGCTAATGCCGCGATCTTGAATAATGTGAGGCTTGAGGCCTGTAATGGGTTTGCCATTAAAAATAAAATCGCCTTCGGTCGGGGTATAAAGGCCTGTCATATTGTTAAAAAAAGTTGTTTTGCCGGCGCCGTTTGGGCCAATCAATCCAGCGATCATGCCTTTATAGATCACAAAATCGACCTTGTTAACTGCGGTTAGACCGCCAAAGCGCTTGGTAACGCCTTTTGCTTCGAGTAAAACCTCTTGTGCCATGTAATTATTTACCGTCCTGTTTAATACCCACAACGGGCATTTAATTAATTGGTTTATTTTGTCAAAATAGTAATTGGCTAAATTTAGACTAATTATTACTTGATTTTAATTTTCAGTTTTTGATTTAAATCTTCGACTGACGAATACCGAAAAGTAAAGCGCAAGCCCAAAGAGCAAAAAGTTAAGTTCGCGCAATGTAAATTGCACAAATGGCTGTTCACCCATTAGGCTTTGTATAAATGGAATAACGATACGGTCGAGACCCATAATGCTAAAGACGCCAAACACTGCGCCTGTAATATTTCCAATCCCACCAATCGCCACCATACTTAATACCATTACTGATACATGAAAATCGGCTAACCCGGGTTCAGCAAAACTTAGCATCGAGGCATATAAGCCACCCGCTAACCCTGCGATGGAATCGCCGATAAAAAATGAGACTGATTTGTAAAAGGCGACATTAACGCCCGAACTTTGCGCCGCATATTCATCTTCACGCATTGCTGCCATTGCACGCCCGGTGCGCGAATTTAATAAACGATAGCTTCCGATCACAATAATTGCGACTAAACCAAGCACTAATAAATATTGCATGGTAAAGCTATTAAAGTGAACCCCGAATAAAGTGGGCGGTGGAATGGCACTAAATCCGCCAACACCACCTGCGCCACTATTTTTAAGGATATCACGCATCATTAAACTCAGTGCTAAGGTGGCAATGGCAAGATAATCGATGCGCATTCGTGACGTGATCCAGCCTTTTAACATGCCTAAACACCCCGTGATGAGGATGATGACTGGGAAAACGATTAGGCCATCGGGCACAAAACCCAGTAGTTGGTCGCGCCATGCCATTGCTGGCCCAGTCATGTAAGCCATGATATAAGCCCCAATGGCAAAATTTAATGCATAACCCACATCTAAAACCCCAGCAAAGCCTAACAAAATGGTTAAGCCTAAGGCCAAAACCACATAAATTAGAAAGCTATTGACGACGGGTAAGTAATATTCGCCGATGAGGGGGACGATGAGGGGGTATAAAAGTGCAAGCGGCACTAAGTTGATCAAGATTGCACCGGGCCGCAAAGCGGCACTGGCACGGGTTGCGTTTAACACGACGACATCGCTTGTTTGTTGGCTTAGGTCATTTACGCGCTCTTCTGGGCTAAGGCCACTGGGTCGCCACATGAGCAATCCCACCAGCAACAGATAGATTAACGCGGGTGTCCAGCGTCCATCAAGCAAATAGTCGCTAAATGCTGCGAACATGCCGATGAGCATGCCGCTTGCCAATGCGCCGATTGGGTTGCCGATGCCCCCCAGAATGGCGGCTGTAAATGCAATAAGACCGCTTTGTGCCCCATGGTTTGCCACTGGGCGCTCAACCGTAATGGCAAAAATGAAAGCGGCAATGCCTGCCAACGCCCCACCAATGGCAAAGGCGGCTCGGATTGCGCCGTTCAAATTCACCCCAACCATTTGTGCTGCCAAGCTGTTTTGGGCGCAGGCTCGAATTGAGCGACCAATCTTTGTATTATTGAGCAACAAATGCACCAAATAGGCCGCGATAGGGGCGCAGACGATGATAAACAAATCTTTGATATCAAAACGCGACGTCGTGTTGATCCCCAATGCCTGAAAAACATCAAGCTGTGGAAAAACATGCGGCACAACATCGCGTGGCAATTCGTCTACGCCCGGCACACTACGGTGTTCACCAGCGCTAAAGGTTGGCAGTAATTTGCGCCATACTAGCGCCAATTGGTAAAGCATGAATGACAACCCAAGTGTGGCAATAATCGGCGCTAACCGCGATTGCCCACGAAAGAGTCGGAATCCTAAAAATTCAATCAACATGCTAAAGACCATGCCAAAAATAATGGTGCTGATAACACTGACGATCAAGCCGATGATAAGTTGTGACCACGAGGGCGGGCCATCGAGTGGCAAAATATTACGCAGCACCACCATTGTCATCACCGAGCTTAGGGCGTATACATCGCCGTGAGCTAGGTTTAGGGTGCGGACTGCGCAATAGATAACCGTGACCGCTACTGCATTGAGTGCAATAATGCCGCCGTTTGACAGACCAATCAGGACAAGATCGATAAAGATATCCAATCGATTTACGATTTATGATTTGTGATTTACAATTATTTCTAATCGTAAATCACAAACTATATATCGGCTTAGGCTTTGCGTTTTTGCGCGGCTGTTTCTGCCGGAATGAGACCTTGTGGGCGCACTTTCATCATGACGACTAAGATCAGACCGAATAGCATGACTTTGTAGGCCGTTGCATCGGCGATTGATTGCACGAACTGCACCAAGGCTGGGTTATCGATGCCCGAGAAGAACACTTTTTCGGTGATGCCGTTAATCAATTGTTTGAGGCGCTCGAGCACAACGAGGTCAACAACGCGGGTGATGAAGGCCCCCAAAATAACACCGGTAATGTTGCCTGTGCCGCCGAGGATGACCATTGCCAAGACGGTAACGGAGATGTCGAAGGCGAACGACCCGGGTTCAATGAAAGAGACATATGACGCATAAAATGCGCCTGCAAAACCCGAGAACATAGCCCCGATGATGAAGGCGAGCAATTTGGTGCGCACAATATCAATACCCATTGCGTTCGCTGCCAATTCATCTTCGCGCATGCTGACCCACGCACGGCCTACGCGGCTGTCACGCAAACGGAAGATAAAGAAGGCTGACCCTGCCAGCAACACCAACGCCAAGAAATACCAAGGAATGTAATCGCCATTGACGAAGGCGTAAATCTTGGGGATGCCCAAGATGTTTCCAAAAACAGGTGGCGAAATGGGCGAAATACCTTTCGTGCCTGCGGTGAAGTCGAATGGTCGGGTGGGGTCACATCCGATCAAACATAAGGTGTTTTTTAAGAAGGCTTCGGCGTTTTGCATGCGGTCGAGCGATTGTGCATCTGCTTTTGAGAACAGTTGGTTGATAAATAGTGAAATTGGCTCGAAGATACGCACTTCAGCTAGGTTTTTGGCGGCAATTGGAATAATTTCACCGAAGCCCAAGGTTACGATGGCGAGGTAGTCGCCGCGTAATGGTAACGTAGGCGCACCTAGTAATAAGCCAAAGAAGGCGGCTGCGGCTGCTGAACCCCAGACTACGAGCCAAAACCCAAATTGGGTTTTGAGGAAGGTATCTTGTGCAACCAAGTGATCAGAGTTGAGGAAGCCCATTGTATATGCCCCAATCGCAAAGAAAGCCACATAGCCAAGGTCGAGCAAGCCAGCATACCCGGCCACAATATTTAAGCCTAACGCTTGCAAGGCAAAAATCATGGTGACGATGACAGCATTGACCCACAACAAGGCCTTGCTAGTCGTGCAGCCGACAGTTGGGTTTGCAATGCTGATTGGTCCATTCCAAGCTAAAGTTGGGCATTGATCGAAGAATGGGAAGATTACAGCGCAAACAACCATAAAAATAAGGAATGCTTGCTTACGACGTGCCTCCTCATGAATCGAGTGAATCCAAGCTACTACCAAGCTGGTGATCGTGCCAATCACAACCGCGAGGATGAGTGGATAAGCGGTTAGATGATCGGGAGCCTGATTATCAACACCGGGCAGAGTTGAAACCCATGAGTTGAAAATGTAGCCCATAATGGCTGTAATAATTGATGCGATGGCTCCTAGAACGCCAGCTCGGATGATGCCATCACGATTTTGATTGGCACTTAAACCAATCAGCAGTCCAGCGATGACGGCACAAACGATTGTGTTCCAGCCACCTGTGACGAGCGCTAAAACAGCCATAAACCCGATGGCAATGGCTTCGGTATTATTCAAAAGTTTTTGCTTCATAGTTGATGAGTCGTCAATAATCAGATATCAGAAGTTGGTTATATTTTTGCTGCTGGTAAATGATCATTGAACACAAATTTTTTATGCCTTTTCGCCACCTTCTGTGCCTAAAATACCGGTGGGTTTAATGAGCATGACTAACACGAGTGTCATAAATACCCAAGCGTTTGTCCAGCGGCTCGAAATAAATTGGTCGCTGAGTGAGGAGAGCAAACCGATAAATACGGCGCCGAGTGCTGCGCCTTGAATATTGCCGACACCGCCCAATACGGCGGCTGTAAATGAGTTTAAGCCAGTGGTTGCGCCAATGCTTGAGCTGGTCGTGCCGTTATAAACACCAAACATGACTGCGGCTGCGCCAGCCAATGCACCACCAATCACATAAGTGAGGTTAATAATGCGGTCAACATCGATGCCCATCATTGAGGCTGCCGCCGGATTTTGCGCGACTGCACGCATCGCTTTCCCAGAACGGGTATTTTTTACAAACCAGTTGAGGGCAAATACCAATACCACAGCCGTAATAATGACCAATAGGTCGGCTGGGGTGATGCGTAAAGTGGCATGAGGGTCAATAAATTCGAGCACGTTTACTGGAATGCCGGGGCCAGAAAAGAATTCATTGACAGCCGGAAAACTTTTGGGTGAAGCGTTTTGATTGCCTAAAATCTTTAAAAATTTGATGCCTTCTACATTGGGATATGCGTTTGGCAACTTACCGAATGCGCCAATTTGCAGGCCAATGTTTTGTAATACAAAATCCATGCCTAAACCGGCAATGAGGCCTACAATTTTGGCGTTTTTGCGCAAGCTACGGTAGGCATAGCGCTCGACAAGGCCATTAATTAAACCACCGGCGGCCATAGCAGGGATAAATGCAACAATCGCTACCCATAATGGGGCTTTGGTTTCGGCATTTACAAGCCATGACATAGTGAGCAGCGCTACAAATGTCGTAAGCATAAACACCGAAGAATGGGCAAAGTTGATGCTTTCGACGATACCATAAACCATCGTATAACCGAGTGCCACAATCGTGATGATTGCTGCGTTTGCTAAACCGACGATTAACTGCTGCACGATGATGACTGGGTTATCAATCATCTCGCGGACAATACGACCCGGCTCAAGACCTGCTTGTTGACCCAATAACAATATTACATATACTATTGCGATGGTTCGGAAGACCGGCCAGAATCGTTTACTGAGAGGGACGGGGGAATTTAAAGCTCTTTCCATAGTTTAACGTAACGTAAGAATTAGATAAGGCTTGTCTGATTATACAGAATAAACTAAGACTAAAGTTGCATCGGATTTGGCTAAAATATTTATAATTGCATGAGAAAATTTTCCGAGTATTTTCTATATCTCTTCTGTAATTAGTGAAAAACGGATTTTTGCCCAAATAGCTATCACTTAGTGTTTATTAAAACAATTTTCTCCGAGATAGTGATTTCGGCATTCGTTGTGTCTAAATATGCTCTCTGATTTGATGAAACCACATGATTTCAGCCGACAAAAAAGTGAAAATTGATTTAAGAAACACTCTCCAAAAGATGAAGGGCTGATCTCAGTATCCCACTTCCCACAGCATAGCTGTGGGAAGTGGATACTGAAATCGGCAAAACCTTTCATCAACTTGGACTCTGCTCATAATTATTGAGGAGATACGTATATCAATATAATGTTGTATAGAATTTATGAATGTACGTAATCGCTTTCCTATCTTTCGCAGTAAAGTATATATGAATAGTTGTTCACAAGGGGCGCTTTCGGTCGATGTGCGCCGCGCCTATGAAGACTATATGTGTGATTTAGAGCAAAGAGGCTCACCATGGGAGTTGTGGGTGCAAAAAAATGAGGCCGTGCGCAATGCTTTTGCCACTTTGGTGAATGCTGGCGCAGGTGAAGTTGCAGTCGAGACTTCGACCTCAGCCGCCATTAGCAGCGTGGCCAGCGCCCTTGATTTTAGCGGCCCGCGTAATAAAGTGGTGGTGAGCGATTTTGAGTTTCCGACGGCCGGCCAAATTTGGCATGCCCAAGAAGCGCGTGGGGCCAAGATCACCCATGTGCCTGCCGCAGGCAATATCATTCCGCTCGAGCGTTTTGAAGAGGCGATTGATGAACGTACCAAACTGGTGCAAATTACCCATGTGTGCTATCGCAACGGTTCGAAGTTGGATGTGAAAGCCATTACCGAGATTGCCCATCGCAAAGGGGCGCTGGTGTTGGTCGATGCTTATCAATCACTAGGCACAACGCCGATTGATGTGAAAGCGTGGAATGTTGATTTTTTGGCGGGTGGGGTGTTGAAGTATTTGTTAGCTTCGCCCGGTTTGGCATTTTTATATGCGCGTAAAGACCTCATCTCAACTTTAAACCCAACCAATGTGGGTTGGTTTGCCCAAGCAAATATTTTTGCGATGGATATTTATGCCCATGCCCCAGCCCCAACTGCCCGTCGATTTGAGTCTGGCACACCGCCTGTGCCCAATTTATATGCTGGGTTAGCAGGTATGAAATTATTGCAATCGGTAGGAGTTGATCGAATTGAAGCCCATGTTAGCGAAATTACGGGTGCGATTAAAGAGGGAGCCATGCGGCGTGGATTTAATGTCGTGACCCCAATCGAGCCAAGTAAACATGGGGCCATGATTGCCTTGCGTTCGCACATGGATCATATGTTGGTGAAACGCCTCGAAGAAGACAATATTATTTTGTCGTGCCGCGATAATAACCTGCGAATTTCCCCTCATTTTTATAATAATCTTGAAGATGTTGATCGTTTGATGGATGGCTTGACCAAGCATAAAGACCTTTTGGTCTAAAGGACAATAGAAAATTTAAAATTTAAAATGGAAAATTTAAAATTATTAAGCTTCAAAAATTTTCCATTTTGAATTTTAAATTTTAAATTTTTAAAGATGACAGTTTCACGCGACAATTCCCTTGCCGTATATCGCGGTATTAAGGCCGCTGGTGTGAAGTCGATCAGCGCTTTGCCAGAGACGTGGCTGGTGTATTTATTACAGTTGGCCGAAGATGACCCGGACGTGCATTTGATCGAAGTCGCTAAAGAAGAAGAGGCGATTGGCATTGCCGCGGGGGCGTATTTGGCGGGTCAGCCGCATCTTTTGTTGATGCAAAATCATGGCTTTTTGGCCGCCATCAATGGCATTGTGTCATTGGCAATGTCGTATCGTATTCCGTTATGTATGCTGATTGCGTTGCGTGGGCATTGGGGCGAGCCATACCCTTGGCATACCCAAGGTGGTATTCACACCGAGCCAGTGTTGCGGGCATTAGGCATCCCATTTGAATATGCGCGTGACCCAGCCAAAGTCGGTTTGCAAATTAAACAAGCCCTGACCTTTGCCCAAAGTTCACTCTCGCCGGTAGCGTTATTGCTCGACCGAGAATTGATGGAAGATTAATACGGAGATATGAGCCATGAGCTTTGAGCCTTGAGTTTTAGCTCATGGCTCATGGCTCAAAGCTCATAACTGATATGAAACGCTCAGACTGTATCAAAGCCTTATATCCAGAATTAGCAGATCGTCTTGTGGTGACGATTATGGGTGCGTGTGCGCAAGAGTTGTATGATCTTGGCGACCGCGACAATTTTTTCTATTTGCAACATGCGATGGGTTTGGCTTCGTCTATTGGCCTTGGCTTGGCGAGCAGTTTGCCCAACCAAAAAGTAGTGGTGTTAGACGGCGATGGCTCGGTATTGATGAACCTCGGCACGTTGGCGACCCTTGCGCGTTATCGTCCGCCCAATCTCACCCATATTATTTTTGATAATGGCAGTTTGCTTTCGACGGGTGGCTTTGCCTCGCATACCACCTCTGGCATCACCGATTTGGCCGCCATTGCGCGTGGGGCGGGTTGCCCCAAAGTGTTTGCCGCCGATAACAATTATCAATTTCTCGAAGCCTGCGCCGAAGCCTTTGATAGCAACGAAATGTGCACCATTGTTGCCAAAGTTGAGGCCGTCGGCCCAGATCATTTTGGTATGGACATTGCCTTGCCTGAAAATGCATTTCGGCTAAAGCGATACATTAAGTCAATTACGAATTACGAATTACGAATTACGAATTAAAAAGTGCCGAATGGGTAACTTCGCACTTTTTATTCGATCAATTCGTAATTCGTAATTCGTAATTCGTAATTAAATATGTCATCAATAACTGTTCTTTCCCTATTAGTAGAAGAGATGCGCAATGGGCGCATCAAAGTGGTTGATTTGACCCAACCTCTCGGCCCCGAAACCCCTGTGATTGGCTTGCCGCCTATTTTTGCGGCCTCGCCCGGTTTTAGCATGGACGAAATTTCGCGCTATAACGATAAAGGGCCGGGCTGGTATTGGAATACCATCACCGTCGGCGAACACACCGGAACTCATTTCGATGCCCCTGTGCATTGGGTGACGGGTAAAGACCTGAGCAATAATACGCTCGATACCATTCCTGCAGCACGTTTTATTGGCCCCGCGTGTGTTATCGATGTCACGAAAGAAGTGGCGGTATCTGAAGATTTTCTGCTCACCCGCGAGGCGGTATTGGCATGGGAAGGCACGCACGGCAAAATACCGGCAGGGGCGTGGTTGTTATTGCGTACCGATTGGTCAAAACGTCTTGACCCCGATAAATTTTTAAATGTAAAAGAAGATGGGCCACATTCGCCCGGTTTTCATAAAGATTGCTCGCACTTTTTGGCTTATGAGCGCGATGTGTTGGGGGTTGGGGTTGAAACTGTTGGAACCGACGCTGGGCAAGCTGGGCGTTTTGACCCGCCTTTTCCAAATCATGGCACGATGCACGGGGCCGGTAAATTTGGTCTCGCCAGTTTACGTAACCTCGATCAGTTGCCAGCAACTGGGGCAGTCGTGATCGCCGCCCCGCTCAAGATTGTCGATGGCTCTGGCTCGCCATTGAGAGTGTTGGCGATGGCACCGGCTTAGGGTTGCTTTTACTATTTTGATAATGTCCTAAAAAAATATATGCCTACCTCACCAATAGGGTGATATCGCTGATAATCTTTTGTAATACACAGGCCTTTGATGAAGTGGGGTTGAACCCACTTCATCAAAGGCCTGTTTGTTTTCGGCAAAATCTAAGCAAAATCAAAGCGCACTTACCCTTGAAAATTTAGGCGTGCCTAAATATAATCCTTTTATATATTTAGGCACGCCTAAATTGGGGTGGATGGAAAGTATGCGTTCAAGTATTTAGGCGTTACCCTAAATGCTGGAACGCATACGATGAAAATATGAAAAATGACATGCTTGACATTTCTGAAATCGTGAATAACAAACAAGGGGTCACTCGTCGACACATCTTAATCGGGCTAGGTGGGTTGTTATTATCGAGTTGCGCTTCAAGTTTGTATATACGCACTGACCCCGCAACGTTGGCAAAGCGCAAAATAAACCTCACAACCACCGTCGGTATGATCGCCGATATTGCCAGAAATGTGGGGGGGGAGCGGGTGACAGTGACCGCCCTCATGGGGCCGGGAGTAGATCCACATCTTTATAAGCCGAGCGCCCGTGATGTGAATAAATTGACTTCTGCCGATATTATTTTTTATGGCGGCTTGCATCTTGAGGGGCGTATGGTTGAGCTATTTGAAAAAATCAGCAAAAGCGGGCGGCATGCCTTTGCCGTTACTGCCGATATTCCTCCCAATCGTTTACGCAATATCGAAGAAGAGTCGGGTGCGCATGACCCGCATGTGTGGTTTGATGTAACTTTATGGATGGAGGCTGTCAAAAAAATACATCGTTCTTTAACCGCGCTTGACCCCACGCATGCCGATTATTACGATCAAAACCTAAAAACATATCTCAAAGAACTTGAGGCCTTGCATGATTATGCCAAAACCCAATTGGCAAGCATTCCCAAAGCGGCACGGGTGTTGGTCACAGCGCATGATGCCTTTGGCTATTTCGGCGATGCCTACGATGTCGAGGTCAAAGCCATTCAAGGCAGCAGCACCGCCACTGAGGCTGGTGCTAAAGATGTGCAAGATTTGGCTAAATATTTGGCAACGAACAAAATCAAGGCCATTTTTGTTGAATCTTCAGTGCCACAATCTACCGTTGAAGCGGTGCAAAAGGCCACCCGTGCGCGTGGCTGGGAAATTGCATTAGGTGGCGAATTATTTTCGGACGCAATGGGCGATGACGGCACGCCCGAAGGCACTTACATTGGTATGGTGAAACACAATGTTGATGTGATTGTGAAGGCGCTTAAGTAGCTGGGAGCCATGAGCTTTGAGCCATGAGCCATGATCTGTGACTCGTGACTCGTGACTCAAGACTCATGGCTCACGGCTCACGGCTCAAAGCTTTTCCCCCAAAAAAAAACATGACAACCTCTTCCTCATTTCCGCTGGCGGTGCACGACCTAACGGTGGTCTACCGCGACAAACCTGCCATTCAAGATGTTGATGTCAACATTCCGGCTGGCAAATTAACTGCCATTATTGGCCCCAATGGGGCTGGCAAATCGACTTTTTTGAAGGCTGTCTTAGACCTGTTGCCGCGAGTGGCCGGCACAGTCGAGGTGTTTGGCAAGCCTTATCGACAGCAGCGACAATTGGTGGGCTATGTGCCACAACGTGCCAGTGTCGATTGGGATTTTCCCACCACGGCGCTTGATGTGGTGACGATGGGAACCTATGGCAAATTGGGCTGGGTGAAGCGCCCGGGCAAAGCCGAGCATGATTTGGCGCGCCAATGTCTTGAGCAAGTCGGCATGGCCGATTTTGCCAGCCGCCAAATTAGCCAACTGAGTGGCGGGCAACAACAAAGGGTGTTTTTGGCCCGCGCTTTGGCCCAAGATGCTGAGGTTTATTTTATGGATGAGCCGTTTGTTGGGGTGGATGCCTTGACCGAACGCGCCATCATCACCCTGCTGCAAGACCTGCGCCAACGCGGCAAAACCGTCGTATGTGTGCATCACGATCTCGACTCGGCCCCCGAATATTTTGATTGGGTGATGTTGCTCAATGTGCGGTTGATCGCGGCTGGCCCATTTGACAGCACGTTTACGGCTGACAATTTGCGCAAAACCTATGGCGGTGCAATGAAAGCCGCAATTGATCATTTTGCACATTTTGAGCAGAGCAAAGGCTAAAAATGAATTTACTAACTGACCTGATTTTTGATTACACCCTGCGAAATATCGCGTTGGGTGCGGCGGTGTTGGGCATTGTGAGTGGGGTGCTTGGTTCATTTGCGGTATTGCGCCGCCAAGGGTTGTTGGGTGATACGCTGGCCCATGCCGCTTTGCCGGGCATTTGTGTCGCTTATTTGCTCACCGGTTCAAAATCGCCGTTGGTGTTGTTTTTGGGCGCGGCCATTAGTGGCTGGGTTGCCACCTTGGTGTTGTTGCGCATCGTGCGCGAGACGCGCATTAAAGAAGATAGCGCCTTGGGCGTGGTGCTAAGCGTGTTTTTTGGCGTTGGCATCATGCTGCTGACCTTCATTCTGAAACACAATGATGCCAATCAGGCCGGTCTCGACAAATTTTTGTTTGGGCAGGCCGCAACGGTTACGGCAGAAGATGTGAATACCATGACGATTTTGGGTGTGTTTGCGCTATTGGTGGTGGCGGTGCTTTATAAAGAATTTAAGATCATTACCTTTGACCCCAATTTTGCCGCCAGCCTCGGCTTTAATGACCGCTGGCTGGGCGTTGTTCTCACTTCGTTAATTGTGGTGGCGGTGGTGATTGGGTTGCGCACGGTTGGGGTGGTACTCATGTCGGCCATGTTGGTTGGCCCAGCGGTGGCGGCGCGTCAATGGACGAATCGGCTCGAGGCAATGGTGTTATTGGCTGGCTTTTTTGGCGCACTCAGTGGCGTGGCGGGTGCGCTCATTAGTGTGAGCGAAGCCAACTTGCCCACTGGGCCGATGGTCATTCTCAGCCTGACCGTCATTGTCATCATTTCGCTGCTTTTTGCGCCCCAACGCGGCATTTTGTGGGATATCAAGCGATTCTCTAAAGCTTAGCGAGAAAAACATTATGGAAATTGTTATTACAGGCATTCTTATTTCGGTCGCCTGCGCCCTGCTTGGCACTTTTCTCATTTTGCGCAAAATGGCCATGATGAGTGATGCCATCAGCCATGCCATTTTGCCCGGCTTGGTGGCTGGCTATTTTTTTGCCAAAGGGCCAGATTTGTTTGCTGGCTTTTTGGGGGCGCTGGTGGCGGCTTTGGTCACCGTCACCTTGGTCGAGGCGCTTAAAAATACGCAACGGGTCGGCGGTGAGTCGGCGATTGGCATTGTTTTTCCGGCCATGTTTGCGCTGGGCACCTTTTTGGTGGCGCGTTTTTTTGAAAATGTGCACCTTGATACCGATGCGGTGTTGTTTGGCAATATCGAATTTGTTGCATTCGACCGCTTGTTTATTGGCGATGTCGATTTTGGCCCACAATCGTATTATGTGGCGGGGGCGCTGTGCCTCATCAATTTGTTATTCATCACCGTGTTTTACAAAGAGCTAAAGCTGGCGACCTTTGACGCTGGCTTAGCGGCTACCTTGGGTTTTTCGCCCTTTTTTATTCATTATGCGCTCATGGCCTTGGTATCGGTCACCTCGGTTGGTGCGTTTACCTCGGTGGGGGCGGTCTTGGTGGTGGCGCTGATGATCGTGCCTGCTGCCGCCGCCTATTTGCTCACCGACAAATTGCCCATGATGATTGGGTTGGCGGCGGGCATTGGGGCGCTGTCGGCGGTGTTGGGTTATGGCTTGGCTTTGGCGATCGATTCATCGGTGGCGGGGGCGATTGTGAGTGTGGCCGGGGCCTTCTTTTTTGCCGCCATGCTATTTTCGCCGTCACATGGCCTCATTGCCAAAGCGCGGCGAATTGAGCGGCAGCGGGTGCAAATTGGGCTAGAGGCGTTATTGGTGCATTTGCTTAATCATGAGGGCGAAGAAGGTGAGGCGCACGAGTCTGAAATGCTTCATCTGAGCAGCGAATTGCGCTGGCTGCCTCAGTTTGCCCAGCAGATTGTGGGCGTTGCCGCCAACCGTGGCTTGGTGATGCAAGTGAATGGGCATTTAATTTTGACCGATAATGGGCGCAGACAAGGGCAGCAGTTGATGGTTTATTAAGCAAATGTTGTTTTTGGCGCGTTTGATGCAATAGGGCGAATGCTGACACGCACACCCAATGCTCGCCAAACGTCGGCGATGTAACGCACCGGCACAACTGGGCGGTGCAGCCATTGGCTTAGGCTGATATGCCGGTAAACATGCCCGCGCTGTTGCACCACCCAAGCCTCGTAATCTGCCAGCCAAGTGAGCGCTTGCTTGAAAAGCGCCGTCATGCCATCATCGGGCTGGCTTGCGAAAAGGTCTAGTTGATCGGGCCGCCAAATGGGTGATACTTGCATAGCGTTTATGGGCAAGGTGTTAGATACCCAGCGCGGCTGAAATTCGAAGCGCCGTAAGAATAATGCGCCGTGTTGTGGGGTGGCATAGTAGATGCCGAATCCCCAAAGCCCTACCAAGCGACGCACCGAGCCGTCGTCGTTGTAATCGCGCCAAAGGTAGAGTGAGCCGCCATGTTGTTCGGGCGGTGGCTTTAGTTTAACAAAACCATATTGACACAACAAATTGCCTTGTGGTGACACAATATCGCGCCCCCAGCACCAACACTGTTGGTCAAATAAACGTTGTCCCAGTTGCAGCAGCGATACCAGAGCCATGCTTTTTACCCGGCTTGGAGTGATGTGTTTTTTTGCAAGTTTGGCCGGGGTGTCAAGCCCGGACGATATATGGGTTTGCCCCTGATTCATCACTGCAATTGTGGCAAAATAGGGACGGAGGGTCGGCGATAGCATCAACATCGGATTGAATTACACCCCCAACATGCGCACTGCACTGGTAATGAGGAAGGTGCTGACCAAGGCGGTGAGCATTTGACGCAATGCTACTTTGCCTGCTAACTTAAACCCCAATTCTTGCCCGATAGTGTAAAGCGTGACGGTGCAAGCGGTGAGGGTTGAGGCTAACCAAACCAACACAAACACATTGCCAACCGACAAGGCCCGCAACAAATCGCCGTTGTCTTGGTTTAAGATCAACAAGCCATCTTTGCGTACGATTGAAAAGATCACCCCACTGGCGACAGAACTGGGCAAATTGAAAATGGCAAGCACAGGGCTAACCCAATTGGCGATTAAATCTAGCCCACCAAGTGATTGCACCACGGCTGCCATTAAGCAGATGAGCAAAAAGATGGGCATGGCTTGCAATAAAAATTGTTTGGTGATGGCGGACAAGCGCCATATCACGGCTCGCCGTGATGGATATTGCAGAAATGCCGGTTCATTGAGCGCTTGCATGGCTTGTTTGGGTTGTGCGCCATGCCAAATGCGGGTGTGTAATGCGCCCACCACAAATAGCAAAACCAGATAAGGAATGAATAAGGTAGGCGCATTGACGACGCTAAATAATGACAAAGTCGCGCCAATTTGATAGCTGCACGCCGAGCCAAAACCGATGAGTGACACACACGCTTGGCGGGTGCAGGTGCTACAAGCACGACTTTGCACCACCCCCACCACATTACAGCCAAAGCCTGTTAAGACCGGAATTAGATCGCGCCCGCTTAGACCAATTTGGCGTAATGGGGCATCGAGTACGGCGGTGATGCGATCTTTTAGCCCGGTTTCTTCAGTCAGGGCAACGCTGATGCCGAGCAACACGACCACTGGAAAAGCCCACAAAAATGAATACCAGCCCAAGGTAATGACCCCAAATCGCCCAACCAAGATTTCTTGCAGCAACGGGGCCGCGCCAAGTGCGGTATTAAGTGATGCAACCAAAGGTGTAATCAGCCATTCATCAACGATGGGTTGTGCCCATTGCGAAAATAGATAGGCCAGCATGACCGGTAAGGCAAACATAAGTGCAATGGCGATCACAGCAGCCACAACACCCAGTTTTTGAATCTCGAACAAGGTGGGCTTGGGCTGCACAGTGGGCACATTTATTTTCTTTAGGGCTGGCAAATTAAGCTCGATTGGCTTTTGCACCAAGGCCGCCAGCGCAATGCTTGCCAACACCCCGGCGTGCTGCGTTTTTGAAATATCACGCGCATTAACAATTTGCGCAGGCCAGCCGAGCTGGGCCGAAATCTTCTTGACAGCGCGGCTTAAGACGGGGTTGGCACGATCTGCAAAAGTAACGATTAGCGCGACTGATTTGCCGACCAATTGCCCCGCCACTGCGGCTAAAAGAGTGGGAAATTCGCTGGCAATGTGTGTGCCTCGCACGACTAACAGCACCACATCGGCACTTTGTAGGCGCTTTAACGCCAGTTGGGTGGTGGCACTGTCGCTTTGCAGTCGAATACCGGGGGTATCTACCAGAAATACGTTTTGTTTTTTGTCGGGCTGATGTAGTTGTGCCACGCGACATTGAATGGTTGAACCACGAAAATTGCTTTCGTCGCCGACACCATGCCCTGTAAGCTGGCGAAAAAGTGCCGATTTGCCCGATGATTCTAGCCCGATCATGACAATGCTTTTGGGCAAAGATGTCGCCTGTGACCCGATGGCAGGGGCGATTGTCGTAATCTGGTCGAGTAAGGTGATGGGTGGCGTTGCTGCCGAATTTTTTGAGGGTGATTGCATCATTGTTAAAAAATGAGGTGAGGGAATTAACATGCACAGGCGTCGCCACAGCACGACAAATCATCTAAAAACATACCTTGGCGGCGATATTCTGCCAGTGCAGTAGCATTAACGCCAAGTCTTTCGGCAATGGTATTGACCACCACCGCAAAACGTTGGCGAAATTTGTAGACAAAGCACAAAATATGCTTATCGTGACGTAAACTTGGCCCAACCAAAAACACACCGCTGTGCAAGGTTGATTCGTCAACTGGGTTGACCAAGGGCATCCCATCCAACCGCCAATCGAACAGATGCGACACTTGGCGAGCGCTGCTCTCGAAGCCGGTGGCTAAGATGGGCGTTTGGGCGCAGGCTATGTGTTTTTGTCGGCCATTTGCATCGCAGGCGGTGATGTGATATTTGTTGCCCACGCGGTCAACTGATATTACTTTTATATTGCCTTCGAGCGTGACCAAACTCGTACGCATCGCGGCCCGTAACCGGCCTTTGGTAAAGGGCGAGAGCACAAGGCTTGGGTCAGTCGATTCTTTTTCCCATGTTGGGCTAGCACCAAGTACATGTGCTTTTTTGCCGAGCTTGCTTAGCTGAATGGCAGCATCAATCCCACTTTCGTAGCCGCCAATCACCACATATTCTTTGCCGCTTAGTTGTGCCCATGTTTTGATATGGCTATTGTGAAGGCAATGTTCGGCCCCGCGAAAGGGTTTGGTTTTGGGGTGCTGAAATTCGCCCCCGGCCCAAATTACATTTTGGGCCAACAATGTGTCCGCTTGGTTAACGTTACGGGTGCTGGTATCAATGGCATAACCATCGGGCAAAATGCGAATATTGCGCACCGATACCCCTTCATACACTGGCAGATCAAAATGCTTCACCACTTGTTTCAGATAATGCGCATACTCTTTACCCGATGGATGCTCAGTGTCGAGGGTAAACGCGGGCGAAGTGTCAGGCGAAATGGCGTTAAGGTCAATTAATCCAAATGGGTTGCTGAGAAAAGACGGGCTTATAAAACGCATTTCTTGCGGCCACTTCAAAAAAGATGCGCCGACCTCGTCGCGTTCAAGCACACAATAGCTGATGCCTTGATTATTTTCGGCCCGATTGGCGTGGTTTAAATAATGCAGGGTTTTGGCGACACCCACCCCTGCTGCTCCAGCGCCAATGATGATAACGTCGTAATGCTTTACCATATTTAGCCCCAAGCAGGAAACGGGTCTTTGAGCGCGGGCCACTTGCGCGGCCCCAGCTTCATTTCGGTGTCGGTGAGCAAACAGGTGTCGAGCAAGTCGCTGATGATGGGTTTGAGTCGCGCCATGTCTTGCCCAATAAATACCAACATTTGCTCACGCTTGGTATCGGCTTTCCAACGGCCAGCATGTTCAACCCGCATAATGCCGCCCGCTTGTGACCAAATGCCCACTTGATTGGGGCGGCTGGCAAGCCAAAAGAAGCCTTTGCTGCGCAACAAACCTGTCCATTGGGCATTGAGCGCCTCCCACAGACGTTCGGGGTGAAAGGGGCGGTCGCGGTAATAAGAAAAACTGGCAATGCCGTATTCTTCGGTTTCGGGCACATGCTCGCCGCGCAATTCTTTAAGCCAACCCGCGTTGTTGGCGGCCCGCACAAAATCAAATTTGCGTGTGTTTAAAATGAGCGCTGGGTCAATTTTGCCAAATGCACTGTGAATCAGGGTGGCATCGGGGTTGAGCGCATGCAAAATGCCTTCCAAGTGCGTCACTTCGGCGGGGGCGATCAGGTCGGTTTTGTTGAGAATGATGACATCGGCGAACTCCACTTGGTCAACCAACAAATCGGTAATGGTGCGTTCATCTTCTTCGCCAATAGCTAAATCGCGCTCGTTTAGTGCCTCGGCGGCATTGTAATCACGCAGAAAATTGAAGCCATCTACCACCGTCACCATTGTGTCGAGCTGGGTCACTTCGCCGAGCGATTGCCCGCCCGGTATGTCGAAGGTAAAGGTTTCGGCCACCGGCATCGGTTCAGAAATCCCTGTGCTTTCGATGAGCAAATAATCGAAACGATTTTCGGCGGCCAATTTGCCCACCTCTAGCAATAAATCTTCGCGCAGGGTGCAACAAATACAGCCGTTGCTCATTTCGACCAGCTTTTCATCGGTGCGGCTCAATTGCGAACCTTCGCGCACCAAGTCGGCATCAATATTGACCTCGCTCATATCGTTGACAATGACAGCCACGCGCAAGCCTTGCCGATTGTTGAGCACATGATTGAGTAGGGTGGTTTTGCCAGCGCCCAAAAAGCCAGACAGCACCGTGACGGGGAGTTTTTTCGCCTTTTTCATATTTGTGTGTATAGGTGTGTATAAAATTGTAACATGTTATACTTATTAATACACATTAAATACGGATAACACGATGATGAAAAATTTATTGATCGCTAGTGCCTTGGCCCTCGTCGCTTTAGCGGCTTGTGCCCCAGCCGCTACGCCCGCGCCAACCGCTACCCCCAAACCGACCGAGGTTCCTAAACCCACTCAAGCGCCCCCGATAGCAACGGCTGTGCCGCCCACTGTTGCGCCAACGGCCACCAAAGTGCCGCCGACACCCACGCCAGTGCCCCCTACGGCCACGGCAGTGCCAAAAGTAGCCAAGCCGCTCAATTTATCGGCCAGCACCGTATTTGTGCGTGATGCGCTGGTTAATGTCACCCAAGGCATTCAAGGTATTACCATCAATGGCATTGTGCCGCTGGGGGCCGACCCGCATGAATATGAACCAACGCCTAAAGATGTCAAAGCGGTTTCTGATTCGCAAGCCGTATTTATTAACGGGGCTGGGTTTGAGGAGGAATGGCTAGGAAAACTGATTAAAAACGCGGGCGGGAGCCGCCCGATTGTTGACCTAAGCGAAGGCGTGAAGCTCAACAAGATCGACGCGCAATTTCAAAGCGAATTTGACAATGACCCGCATTATTGGCAAGACCCAGAACGCTGGCAACAAGCCGTGAATAACGCCGCCAAAGGCGTGGTGGCGCTCGTTAGCGCTAGCGACCCTAGCATTGCCGAGGCAGTGAAGAAAAATGCCGAGGCCTATATCGCCAAAATCAAGGAAACCGATGCCATGATCAAGACCGAAGTGGCGAAAATACCTGCCGACAAGCGCGTGCTCGTCACCACTCATGATGCCTTTGGCTATTACGCCCAGCGTTATGGCTTCAAGGTGGTTGGCACGGTCATCCCCGGCCCCAGCACCGCCAGCGGCGCAGCCACCCCACGCAATATCAAGGCACTGGTCGATACGATCAAGCCGCTCGGGGTCAAAGCCATCTTTATCGAAGAAGGCGTGAACCCCAAACTGACCGAAGCGGTGGCAAAAGAGGCCGGCATCGGCGTGATCGAAAAGCTTTATCTCGACACACTGAGCGACGACAAAGGCCCCGCCGCCACTTATCTCGACATGCTCAAGCACAACACCATGACGGTTGTCGGGGCGCTTAAGTAGGGATTAAGAATTGGGGATTGGGGGCGATGCTCTCAGTGCGCCATCAATGGGTGGCACGGGCAAAGTTGCTCAGCGCACCTGTGCGCTAGTGGCAGAAGCCCAGCAACTTCAAGTTGCTGGGCTTCTATTTTGCCCAAATGTTGCGGGGTGGTTTGTGAAATACTTGTTTCTTGTGTACTAATGAGCTGATTAACTACCAGTTTGCGATTCACGTAGTCGTTGCCGCAACGCATTAACGTATTCAACATGCTCTACTGCATCAGGATGTCCAATAGTTTGCTCAAAATCAACTCGTTTTTGCATCAATTCAATTGCACGAGGAAGGTCTTCATGTTTAGCTGCTAGTTTACCTAAATGCCATTGGGCAATTGTGCTGCTGTTCTGATCGCCGATCTCGCTAGCGATGTTAAGCCATTGGTGTAAGTGCTGCTCAGCTTCGGCATAGCGGTCTGTAGATATATACACCAAGCCGAGGTTGCCCAGCGACTTGGCTTGCGAGGCCCGATCGCCGATCTCGCTGGCGATGCTGAGCATTTGCTGCAAGTGTTGCTCGGCTTCGACATACCGACCTGTAGACAAACACACCCCGCCAAGGTTGCCCAGCGCCATCCCTTGTGAGGCTCGATCGCCGATCTCGCTGGCGATGCTGAGCATTTGCTGCAAGTGTTGCTCGGCTTTAGCATATCGGCCTGTATTCAGATACACCACGCCGAGGTTGCCTAGCGTCTTGGCTTGCGAGGCTCGATCGCCGATCTCGCTAGCGATTCTGAGCCATTGTCTCAAATATTGCTCGGCTTCGACATACCGGTCTGTAGACAAATACACCAAACCGAGGTTGCCCAGTGTCTTGCCTTGCAAGTCACGATCACAAATTTCATTAGCGATGCTCAGCAAATGCTGAAAGTGTTGCCCGGCATTAGCATATCTGCCTGTTTGTAAATACATTGTGCCGAGATTGCCCAGTGCCTTGCCTTGCAAGTCACGATCACCAATTTCATTAGCAATGCTGAGCGATTGCTGTAAGTATTGCTCAGCATCAGCATACCAACCCGTTTTCAAATATGCCATGCCGAGATTGCCCAACGCCATGCTTTGCGCTTGCCGATCTTCCACCTGTTTAGACGCTATGAGGCAAAAAATTTGCCAATGAATTATTTGAGCATTAGGGAAACGTAATTCGGCGATCTCAGTAACCCCTAACACAAGATCAATAGCTTGCGTATAAGCCTTCTGAGATTGCCAAATTTCAAAGGCGCGTTCGATATGAATACGTTCAGCATCAAATAAATTTAGTCCTTTTGTAATCTTGTTGTGTCCTTTTTTGTAAAGATAGTTAGCAAGTTGTGCTACAAACGAGTAATGATCGGCATAACGCAACTCGCTGGCGGTATATTCGACAGGGGTTTGGCGCAATTTCTGTTGGGCAAACTGACGCATTAGGTCGTGCCAGTTAAAGCGTTCACGTTGTTCGTCATACATCAGCAAGTGCAGGCTGACTAATGTGTCCAAGTCATCATCAATGGCGACCGTATCGGCGTTGCCCGCTCTAACAACCGCCTGCGCGGCGGCACGGTCAAAGCTGGCAGGCATGACGGCGAGCGCATGAAAGATGGCTTGCTGGGGCAGCGGCAAAGTGATGTAGCTGGCCTCGAACACGGCGCTCACATCAAGCTGGCGATTTTTACTGATCAGCGCCCCCAGTCCCAATTTGCGCAATTCATCCAAATAGCGGCGGGCGGTTTTGCTCTTATTGGCGCGTAAATGCCCACCCATCACGCTGAGGGCAACGGGCAGATAGCCGACCGCCTGACCTAATTCGCCCGCCTCGGCTTTGCTCAGGCTGGGGCGAAATTGGCGTAATAAGGCTATCGCCTCGCTTGCTGGCAATGTTGGCAACTCGTGCGGTGGCAGGCTTTCGAGCCGTTTACGGGCGGTGGCGATCAGGGCGCAGCCTGCTGGCGGCATCAGTTGGCTGATAACGGCTTCATCACCAGCGTCATCGGCGATGATCAAGACTCGTTTGCCGTGCAAACCCAGCTGATAGCGGCGCTGCAATTCGGCCTCATCATCAGGCAAGCCATCATTTGGGTAAAGCGAGGTCAGCACATGTCCCAAGGCTTGGCGTGGTGTCATTGGGCTTGCGCCGCTGTGGGTGCCGAGCGGGATGAGCAATTGTGCATCGGGGTAATCGGCCTGCACTTCGTGCGCCACATAGTTTGCCAACTCGGTTTTGCCCACCCCACCCATGCCTACAATGGCCGAACTAATCGCCACTCGTCCATTTTGGCGCAATTCGCCGATGAGCGCGTCAATTTCATGCTGGCGGCCCACAAATTCGCGCGTAATTGGGCGCAATTGGCACACGCTGGGGCGTTGGGTGGTGAAGCTAGCCCATTTGTCTGGTCGCGCTTGTTGCGCGGCTTGCGCCAAAACCGCCAGTTTGCCGTGTCGTTCGCACCACATCACCCATTCGCGGGCCACCGTCGAGAGCGGTTTTTGCCAAGGCAAATTGGGGTCAGCTTCTGGCAAATGCTCAAAACACAGAGTTTTTAGATCTTCTAGCGAAAATGCGTGAATGAGAAATCGGCGTAGGGCAACGGGGTCAGTGTTCATAGCGGCTGGGGCGATATGATGATTTTAACGTGTTTGCATGGTGTGTTCACGGAGCGCCGTCATCTTGACGGCACACTTTGCCATCCTGCACTTACGTGCTTGCAACTATTGTAAGGGTCAAGATGATCGCGGAATCGAATATTTGAGACGACTCAAAGTCGTCCCTAGAGGCTTCGCCGATTGCCCGCCTACGCGGGCAGAAATTGCGTCCCCGAAGGGGGACGCTCGGCGAAGCCTTTAGGGGCGACTTCAGTCGCGGAGTAACAGAAAAAGGGGGCGTCAACCTGATGGCGCTTCACCCAACAAATGCCCGCGCCCACGCGCAAAAATGCTGCCAAGCACCAGCGCCAACAGCGCCGCCAGCCCAGCATAGGCTGCCGAAAAGCCGAAATTGTCGGCGACCAACCCGACGATGGGTTGGGTGATGCCAGCCACCATGCTAAACATCATGCTGCTGGTGCTGAGGATGGTGGCGCGTACCTCATTGGGGACAAGCCCTTGGGTTTTGGCCGAGATGAGCGGGCGCACGACGGTGCTGGCGAAGGCGATGGCCCCCACGCACGACAGCACTGGCAACACCTGAAAAGCCGACATCATCAACAAACTGCCGATGACGACGACGGGCGCAAGCATGATGACGCGGTTTCGCCCCAACCAACCCGCCACCCGTGATGACAGCGCTGAGGCGGTCATGCTGATGCCCTGCACACTGGCTTGCAAAAAGCCAATCGCCGCCACCGGTACCCCCAGCGCCCGCGCTTGCGGCTGCAAAAAGACGTATTCAGCCACATATGACCCCATCGCCAACACCGGCATAAATATCATGAGGGTGCGCAGGGCTGGGTTCGAGCGCATCAAGGCCACCGCCTGCCGCACAATGCCGACCAAACTGGGGGCGTGGGCATGGGCGTGTTCGCCGCGTCGTGGGTCATCGAACAGCATGACGCAGCCCAACGCCGCAAATGACAAGGCCGCCGAGGTGAGGAAAGGCAGATCGAGGCGCACATTGCCGAGCAACCCGCCCAGCACATTGCCCAACATCATGCCGCCGGCGCTTAGCGCCATCAGCCGCCCATTCAGCCGCGCATAATCGGCCCCGCGCTCGGCCCGTTGTAGGCTTTCATAAAAAAAGGCATCTTCGGCCCCCGATTGAAAGGTGAAGGCCAAACCCATGAGCAGATAGGCCGCGATCACCAAGATCAGGTTGGGGGCAAATAGCCACGCCAACACGCTCAGCCCCATCAATACGCAGCCGATCAGCAGCGATATTTTGCGGCTGATGCGGTCGGCCACGATGCCGGTCGGGATTTCGCCGAAGGTGGAGGCGATGAAGAAGGTGGCATCGACCAGCGCAATTTGTGCCAGCGACCACCCTCGCACTTGCAACAAATAGGTAGACCATATTGCAACGAACATGCCAAACCCGATGTGTTTGAAAATGATGTAGGCGGTGTATTTTGGAATATTGGCGCGGGCGGCGAGCATGATGCCTATTATCGCGGAGGTTTGATGAAAGGCTATTGTTTGCGTAGACGTAGACGTGAACGTAGACGTAGATGTGAACGTGAACGTAGACGTGAACGTAGACGTGAACGTGAACGTAGACGTGAACGTGAACGTAGACGTGAACGTAAGCGTAGACGCAAACGTTGACGCAAACTCAATTATGGCAAAACGCGAAATTGACTGAGGGTGTAGTAGGCCTCGTCATCGGCAATCATGCGATCTTGATCGGTGGTGATTTGTTGCGGGAAGCCATAAACGGGGTCATAGGTCACCTCGACCCGCGTATAACCGGCGCGGATGCCGTTGGCGATGAGGGTGAATAATTGCTCGATTGAGCTAATGCCAGCAAAATAGGCGGCGTTGGTTGATGAGAGGGTGCTGCCATCGGCATAACGCATTTGCAGCACGTTGCCGCCCAATACCTCAACCACAATGGGCTTGGTGGCATCGGGCACGCAATAACAACTGCGCTGAATTTGCACCTGATAATGCCCGATGCGTTTCGATTGCCATTTTTGCAAATTTTGCACATAAGAGGTCGGTAGATTGGGGCTAGGGGGTGAGGTTGGGGCTACCCCCGATTTTGTGTAGCGCCCATTGGCCGAGACGAAACAATTGCCGATGGTGCCATCGGGGCAGCGGATGCGCCACCACAAACGATTGCGACTCAAGCCTGTCACTTGCACGGTTTGCGCGGCTGTGAGTGTGTCGATTATTCGATAGGCAACACTGGGGCCGCGCCGAATATTGACCGGTGTGAGGGTATGAATAACCCGCACTGAGGTGGGGTAGACCGGTATTAAGGCGGGGGTGGGTTGGGCTTGGGTGGGGCTGGCGTAAAAAACGCTGACAAGCAATAGGGTAATGATGACGCAAAGTCTGGGATGAGGCTGGGTTAGAATGCGCATGAGATAAAAAATATTGATTTACTATTTAATTTATCCGCAATTTTATGACAGTTTTAGACAACTATACCCAATGGCACAACAACTATTCGTCTGGTTGGTTGGCTGCCTTTCAGCAGACCGGTAAAATAAATTGGGATCTTTACCCTTGGCCGAGCAAAAACAGTGATGTCGCTGGGCCGGGTATTGATGTGCGTAAAGCCCGTTTGGTGTTGGTTTCGTCGTCGGGCGCTTATTTGCCGGCATCGCAACCGGCATTCGATGCTGAAAATGACCTCGGCGACTATGGCATTCGCCTGATTCCATTAGCAACGCCATTGCGGCAAATTGCCTATGCTCACACCCATTATGACCACACGGCGGTGAATGCTGACCCACAAGTGCTGTTGCCGCTCAACCATTTAGATGAAATGATGGCAGCAGGTGAGATCGGCGATTTGGCCGACAATGTCATTAGTTTTATGGGTTATCAACCCGATCTTGGTCGTGTGATCGATGAATGTATCCCCGCCATTGTGGCGGCGGCCCAACGTGAACGCGCTAATGCCGCATTGTTGGTGCCAAGCTGACCATTATGCGCTCAGTCCGTGGGACTGATTGCCCGTGCGCTTGAGATGAATGGCATTGCCACCGTGTTGACCAGTTGGAACCCCAAA
Source organism: Thermoflexus hugenholtzii JAD2 (assembly GCA_945877855.1). Taxonomy (GTDB): domain Bacteria; phylum Chloroflexota; class Anaerolineae; order J036; family Brachytrichaceae; genus AQU-03. Next base: position 53,242 of record CAMDWA010000008.1, read on the forward strand.
CGCACTTTGCCAACCAACCCGCCCCGTGCTACCTATACCAAACTTGGGCGCGGTGCAACCTTGGGCAAGCCGCATGATGTTGCGCAGCAACGTCGTGTTTTAAGCGCTACCTTGGCCTTGTTGGCCCGGCCTGCGCCGCTTGCGCCGGTGATGTTGGATGAGGCGTAGGTTGGTTGAAGGGTTGAATATTTGGGACGACTCAAAGTCGTCCCTAAAGGCTTTGCCGATTGCCCGCCTACGCGGGCAGTAATTGCGTCCCCGAAGGGGGACGCTCGGCAAAGCCTTTAGAGAGTGTTGCTTAAAACAATTTTTCGCCGAAATCACGATCTCAGGGTTGTTGTG
>CAMDWA010000009.1 GCA_945877855.1 Thermoflexus hugenholtzii JAD2
AGGGATCCCTCACAGTTTACCCTGAGTTTATCGAAGGGTATCGGGATGACGCATCGAATATATGAATATATCTAAGTTTCCGAGCAAATTTAAAGACGCAGGGTGCAAGCGCTCTGCGTCCAACAATGTAAATGAACTAGCTTGTCACCCCGAAGCCCTTCGACAGGCTCAGGGTAAACTGCGAGGGGTCTTTGCGGTAAATCGGTGCGACACCCAAGTTATGCAAAGATTCCTCCTCGTTCCTCGTCGGAGTGACAAGTATGATATACAATAAATCCAAGTTCATGAGCAGCAAAGCGAGAAATGAAGGTTCCGCTATCATTTTGCCCATTACAAGTTTTGCCGATTTCACTACCCTACTGTCCCGCCACCCGCGATACAAATTGCCCCAGCGCTGCAAACAACTCAGCATGGTCTGGCTCGAGGGGTAAAACGTGAGCGCTGTGCGGCAACCAAAGCAATTGCTTATCGGGCGAGCCGATGCGCTCATAAATGGCTTGGGCGCTATGTGGGCTGACTACATGGTCATGTCGCCCTTGCGCAATCAAGGCCGGAACCCGGACATGGGGTAATTCGCGCACAGCCAGTTTGTTAAGCTGCAAAAGCTGATCAACCGCATCAAGCGGGATACGCGCCCGTTTGCGAATGGCGGCAATGACCTGTTTGTCGCTAAAATCGATGACAGCATCAGGCGGGGCATTGCGCAATACAAATTTTTGCACATGGGGTTGGCTAAAATCGGCGCGGTCGAGTGGGCCAAAATCGGGGACGACATATTTGGCAAGCCGTGCTAACCCAGCCAAGCGGTTGCGCAAGGCAACGGGCGTGCCCATCAATATAATGCCATCAATTTGCCCCAACTCGGCTGGCCGCCGCGCCAACTGTAATGTGACCAAGCCGCCCATCGACAAACCGCACACCAGCACCTTGCTGCACGATTGTCGCAGCGCATGCAGCGATTTTGCCGCAGCCCCCACCCATTCTTGCCACTTGGCCCCGCGCATTTCGCTTGGGGGGCCGCCGTGTCTGGGCAAAAGTGGGCAATCGACAGTGTAGCCACGCTCGGCAAAATGCAGCCCCAACGGGCGCAACTCGGCGGGTGAGCCGCTAAAACCATGCACCAGCAACAACCCAATCTCACGGTGGGTGCTGCCCTCATAAAAAAACGCCTGTGCGTTTGGTCGTTCGGTCAAAGTTGGGTTATTTTAACGCGATAGGGTATTGGCAGCCAAGTTGACTCGCGCAAATTCTACATTAGCCTGCCGCTTAGTGCGCGTCCCAAGACGCGCACTAAGCGATGATGAACATAAGGCTTTGTAAGCCCGACAGGTAAAAATCTGTATGACAAAAAATACACACGGCGATCCATCGCTACGCTGGCACTGTTACGTAGCACGGGGATTAATCGCCGTGCGAATTTTTTTCCATGCATGACTAATCGTAGCTTCGAGTTCGAGTGTTTGCTTTAGCTCATTTTGCACATGCGCTTGCCAATAATGGGTGGTTTTCGCAACAGCAGTCACCACATTCTTGATCTCATACTTGGTCTCCCAAGCATCACCAGCAGGCACAAACAGGGTCTTACCTTCGTAGCTGGCCTGCACATTTTCGGCATTAATCGCCTCTGCCAACCAACAGGCCATGCCCGCCGATTCACACATCACCCCAACCCAACCCGGTTTGGCAGCATAAGCCGATAAACCGCTGACCAAGGCGATACCGCGCACAATCTCTGCCACCACTCGATCATAATCAGCGATTGCATGAGAGGGGCTATCGGGCGGTAATGGCGCTGGTTGCAAAACCGTGCCGCGATGTGGGGGACCGCCATCAATGGCCAAGGCACAAAAACTATCCCACATACTGTCCCACGCCACGCTGCCGTCATCGTTATATCGCATCGGCGCGGCAGGCATGGGTGTGTTATCTACCGGCACCTTGCCATGTTGGTTTGCTTTAGGGTTGCGCATCGATTTTTATTGCATTACCGAGCGCGATGTGGGGATAATACGGGTTGATTTAATGACTGAGCGGTCAATATGGGCTTGCACCAATGGCAATAGCTCATTCTTCCAGCGCTCGCTTTCATAGACTGCCTTGTAAATCTGCACCCGCGCCGCTTCATTTTCAAAACGCCGCATCCAATAAAACATATTGGGGTCGGTTTCGCTCACCCACATGCCCAATACCACTACGCCCAGTGATGATTGAAAGGGCACAATCACGTCTTGCATCAGGTTAACCCACGCCTCGCGCTTGCCCGGGTGACAGGTATATTCTCTAAATTCGATTAACATATGATTATTATACGTAATACAGCCGATTAAAATAACCTCATGCAAATTGATCTCAATTGTGATTGTGGTGAAAGCTATGGCCGCTGGGAATTGGGCGATGATGCCGCCATGTTTCACTATGTTAGCTCGGCCAATGTGGCCTGCGGCGCTCATGCCGGCGACCCTGATGTGATGCGCCAAACGGTGCGCCAAGCCAAAGCTGCGGGTGTCAGTGTCGGGGCGCATCCCGGGTTCCCCGATTTGCTGGGCTTTGGGCGGCGCGTGGTGCAAATGTCACCCGATGAGGTATTTAACAGCGTGTTAGCCCAAATTGGCGCGTTATATGCCATTGCCAAAGTAGAGGGCGTGACCTTGGCACATGTTAAAGCGCATGGGGCTTTATATAATTATGCGGCGGTCAACCCACCCGTTGCCCAAGCCATTGCCGATGCCACAGCGGCGTTTGACAAGCAGCTTATTTTTGTGGCGTTAGCTGGCTCGCCCTTAGTGGCGGCTGGGCAAAAAGCCGGGTTACATGTCGCCCAAGAGGCCTTTGCCGACCGTGCCTATGAGGCCGATGGCGCATTACGCAACCGCAAATTGGCTGGGGCCATGATCGAAGACAATGCGCTGGCGCTGGCCCAAGTCATTCGCATGGTAAAAGAGGGCTACACCCTAAGCCACGATGGACAGCGTGTCGCCATTCAAGCCGACACCATTTGCTTGCACGGCGATACCCCCGGCGCTGCCGCCCGTGCTCAATTTTTGCGCAATGGCCTTGAACAAGCGGGCATAGCAGTAAAAGTGCAAAGTAGAAAGTAAAAAGTGCAAAGGAATAAATGATAGGCACTTTTTACTTTCTACTTTGCACTTTGCACTTTTTTAGCGAAACGCCGAAGCGTTTAGACCTTCGTAGCCATGCACAAACTCGGTGAGGGGGAAGGCATGAACGCGGCGAGCAATGGCGGCGGATGGATGTGGAACAAGATTGGGGTGTAGTAACCCAGCCAATAGCTCGGCCCCATCGACCACGCGCGGCCCCGGGCGGCTAAAATAGGCAGTGGCATCAACGGCACAAATTTGATTGAGATACGGCGCAGGCAATTCTTTCCATTCTTCACGGTCTTTTACGGTCTCAAATTGTTGCACACTGCCCGCCAAATCATACCCACACGGCATCACCACCACCATCTCAGGTTGACAATGAATAACATCATCCCATGTGATACGTGTTGAAGGTTGGCCAGCCACCCCCAACACCGATTGCCCACCCGCAATGGCAATTTGTTCGGGAACCCAGTGGCCGGGCGCAAAAGGCGGATCGAGCCATTCTAATGCAGCGACGGTGGGTTGATGCGGCGTATTTATACACACCTCCCTGCACTTATCCACACGCGCCCGCAAGTTATCCACAAGTTGTGCAGACCTAGCGCGGGTATTTGTGATGTCACCCACCATTAAAATCGTATCAAATATGGCCTCAATGGTGGTGGGTTCGAGCGAAATTACATTCGATGCAAAGCTGCCCCATTTGCTGTTTAAATCGCGCACAGCGGCTTGCACCGTGCCAAATGACACCGCACAAACATCACATAATTCTTGGGTCAAGATGATATCGGGCTTGGCTTTTTCAAGCGCCTCATAATTTAGCCCATACAAACTCAGCCCGTCGCGCAGTTGTGACGACACGGCCTTATCAATTTCTGCGGCGCTCATGCTTTGATCTTCTGGGCAAAGCTGAATGCCTAAGGTGCTATAAGTCATCACCGGCACGTCGGCGACGTCAAAAGGGTAATCACATTCGTGACTGCGCCCAACCAAATGATCGCGCAAGCCAAGGGCGCACACAATTTCGGTGGCGCTAGGGAGTAATGAAACAATTCGCATATTTTTATGAAAGTGGCAAGTGCAAAGTGCAAAGTGCAAAGTAGAAATATACTTATATTTTTACTTTGCACTTGCTACTTTCCACTTTGCACTTCTTTAGGCATCAAACGCCTGTTCGATCACGTCTTCGATGGGTGGGTCTTCGATGGTGAGATCATGCACCGATTGCTCAGCCAACAATCGCGCGGTAACGGCAGCCACCTCACTGGCTTTGACTTGAATAAGCACTTTACCGTCTTCATTGGGATTAGGCATCACCGTGCCATAATTTGCCAGCAAAGCCGTTTGGCGTGCGCTACCTTCGTCACCCACCGCCAAGCCATTGGCTGCAACAATATCTGATACCAATTGCACCCCCAAGGTTTTATAAGGCGCAATTCGCCGTGACAGGTCATTTAAGCCGCCGTCATATTTTAATTTGCCATGATGAATAATAATGACGCGCTCGCACAGCGCCGTAACATCAGCCATGTAGTGGCTGGTCAAAATCATGGTAGCACCAGTGCGACGGTTATATTCCTTTAAAAAGGCGCGAATCCGGTTTTGCGAGGTAATGTCGAGACCAATCGTTGGCTCATCTAAAAATAACACGGTAGGCCGATGCAGCAACGCCGCCGCCAATTCGCATTTCATACGCTCGCCCAACGATAAATTTCGCACCGGCTTGCCCAACACATCGCCAATCGCCAACAGATCAACCAATTCATCGAGCGTGCGTTTATATTCGGCCATGGGTATGCCATAAATGGCTTGATTGAGCAAAAACGAATCGGAGGCCGGGATATCCCACGACAAGCGATTACGTTGTCCCATCACCAATGTAATCGAACGCAGGTAATCGTTGCTGCGCTGCCAAGGCACATAGCCCAACACTTTGGCCCCGCCACCTGTAGGAAAAAGCAACCCTGATAACATTTTGAGAGTGGTTGTTTTACCAGCGCCATTTGGCCCCAAAAAACCCACAATTTCGCCGCGCCCAATTGAAAAACTGACGGAGCTGACCGCATGAACATCTTTGAAAGTGCGATTGAACACACTGCGCAGCGATGCCGCAAACCCCGACTCACGCTCAGAGACGCGATAGGTTTTGCTTAAATTTTCGACCACAATTGGAACTGCATTGGCATTTTGCATGGTTAGAATATTAACACGTGAGCGAAGGATTAAGGATTAGGGATTGGAGATGGGAGGGGAGGCGCTTTCTGATCTTTTTTCACCTTTTCACGCTCCTTTTCCCATAGGTTTGCAAAGCGTTCAAAGACATCAGAAATAATTTCCAATTCACTTTCCGAGTAACTTGAAATCAGTTCATCTTGCGCGTTTCGTGCTGATTCAAACCATGATGCGACATTTTCAGCAGCCGATTTTGTCGGCGTAATCAACGTCCCACGACGATCATCGGGGTTAGATCGCCGCTCAATTAAGCCGGCTTTTTCGAGTCGGTCGAGCATGGCTGTTGTTGCGCCAGAAGTAAGCCCAGTTCGCTTGGCAAGCTCTGAAGGCGTCGCCGTGCCTTTAAAAAAGAGCAGCCGAAGACATTCCATGTCAGTCGCATTGAGGCCAGCCCATTCGTTTACCGCATTTTGAAATAGCCGCAAATGAATACCATAATCCCGCACCGCCATCAGCGCACGTTTCGTTAAGTCTGTCTTTGTGAGTTTGGTCATAGAATATTACCAAATTTATCTTTACAATCAAGTATCTTTATAGTATAATTAAATTCATTAAACTTGACAATGCCAAGTTCAATGAAAGGTGACAAAACAACCTAAAATCAGATAAGAAATTAGATAAGGAGATTATCATGCAAGCTACAGACGCAAAAAAAACCACCAAGAAGTCTAGTGACGGATTCTCAGCCGAAGAAAAAGCCGCGATGAAGGCCCGTGCTCAAGAGTTGAAAGCAGAAGCAAATGCAAGCAAGAATCGGGAAGAAGGAGAAAAGGCGGTGCTGGCTGCAATCGCGCTGCTAAAAGACAACGATCATGCCATTGCAAAACGATTACATGAGATCATCACGGCAACTGCGCCCCAACTTTTACCCAAAACCTGGTATGGCTTTCCGGCATATGCCAATAAGGATGGCAAGATTATTTGTTTCTTTCAATCCGCAAGTAAGTTTAGTACAAGGTATGCAACCTTCGGGTTCCAGCCTGACGCGAAACTTGATGATGGCAATATGTGGCCGGCCTCTTTTGCCTTGCTAAAGTTGACGGCAATTGAAGAGGAGCGGATCATTGCACTTGTAAAGAAAGCCGTGAGCTGAGGCCTCGTTACACCTCACTCATTGCTCATTCCTCAATCTCTAATTCCCCAATTACTTCTTCGGCCATTTCTCGGCATAAAATTGCACATATTCTTTCATGCGTGAGGCCCAATACACATCACTATGCGCCCCCATACCCACCGAAAACCGTGCCGAGACCCCAGCCGCCAACAGTTTTTGATATAAATCATTGGGGCCAGCATAAGAAGGCAAATCTTCGTTACCAACATCTAGCCACACCCGCTGAGTGCGCAGTTGGGCCAATGATGGGGAATAATTCATCACGCTAAAATCTTCAGGCAGGTCAAAAAAATCGGCTGAGATGGCCGGGCTATGCCCGCCAATAATGCTAAACAATTCGGGGTGGCTAAACCCAATCACGGTGGCCCAATACCCCCCGCGTGAAATGCCACCAATGGCTCGCATCTCGCGATTGCGGGCGGTGGCATAGGTTTTATCGACATAGGGCACTAAATCACTCACGACAAAATCTTCCCATGAATCTAGGCCATTGTTTGAATAAAGATATTTGCTGGCGTTGCCCATTTCAATATCGTTAAAAGGCATCACCATAATAAAGGGCGCAACGGTTTTGGCGTTAATCAATGCATTTGCGACATCAACCACCCCGTCATCCTCCCATTCACCCCAAATATAAAAACGCCCTTGAATAAGATAAAGTGTGGGGTATTGTTGTTTTGCAGGGGCATAACAAGGCGGCAAATAAATTTGCACCGAGATTTTGTGCCCCAACACTCGGCTACTTAGGCTGTCTTCGATCACTTTGCCCGCTGAATCGGTGCAGACTGTGGGCGCAGGAGAAACCGTAGCCGAAGCAATAGCCACAGAAAGCGGGGCTATTGTGGCAATGGGCAATGGGGTTGGCGCAAGCGTAGAAGTAGGGCGAGAAACTGGCGCAGGTGTAGCGGTGAGGCGCGGGGTTGGGGTAAACGTCGCCGGTGATCGCGTTGGGGCCATGATGACTTGGGAAGGTGGCTGGGGCGATGGCGCGGCTATATTGATTTGAGTTTGGGCTGCCACTGCGGCGGCATTGGCCTTATTTGCAGCTTGCAACGTTGACATGATCAAATCGGCCTCAGTCGAGATGAGCATTGCCAATAATGCCGATATCACCAATATGGCGATTATGAAACGTTGAATCCAAATCACAATAAACCTTTAATTATAGAGATATAAACATTAATGTTAACATTTTTTATTCACATACGAAATAGGATTTATTGCGTATTTACGGCGTTTTTACAAGCGCATAACAAAAACATAATAAGCAAAAGATATGCTAATGACCAAGGTTCAAACCTCAAATTATTCACATAAAGCAAATTCCTAAAAGATGTGGGGCTGATTTGACTATCGATTCCTCAACGTTACGCTTTGAGGAATCGATAGTCAAATCAGCAAAACCTTCTATCAACTCGGAACCTGATCGAAGCTAAAAATATATGAAAAAAACAAAATTAGCCATCGTTGCGGCAAGCACCGTATCATTATTAGTTGCAGGCTCGGCTTATGCCGGTGTTATTAACACTGGCAACCCCAATGCCCCAGTCAACCAAACCCCTAATCCCGGGCAAAATGCCCAACCCCAACGCCAAAATCGTGGCGGGATGAGTGATAAGGCACAAGCTGGCCCACGTGGGCCACAACAAGGCTTATTTCATGGCAAAGTGAGCGCCATTGATGGCAACAATTTGGTCTTTGAGCAACCGGCCCGCCCACAACGCCCGAATACAGCCACGCCCACCGCCCCCACAACAATTAAAGTAGCCACCGATGCTAGCACTAAATTTATTGTAACGGGTGTTGCCAGCCCAAGCCTAGCAAATGTAAAAGCCGGCGATATGGTGACCGTGCTGCTTCAAAAACCAGTAGATCGCGCGGCGCTCAAAGCCGCATCGGTATTTGTTGCGCCCTTACCCAGCGAAGTGCATGTTGGGGGGAAGGTTGAAAATGCATCAGCCACAGGCTTCTCGATAAAATCCCCCCGCGGCACAGACAAGATTAATGTCAGCGCCAGCACCAAAATCATCATTCTGGGCAAGCTTGATGGCAGCATCGCCGACATCGCCAATGGCGACAATGTGCAAGTAATTGGCAAACCCAGCAGCACCAGCACCGTCGAAGCCAGCCAAATTATCAAGCAAAACAAAGACGCAGCCCATTTTGGCGGGCAAATCGTCGTCATCAATGGCAATATCGTCACACTTTGGTCACCTCAGGGCGATCAGGTCAATGTTGATGTGGCTAAAGCCAATTTCGCCAATAACCGCACTGTCGCCGATCTCAAGGTCGGGCAACATTTAGCCGGTGCTGGCGTAAAAAATACTGATGGCAGCATTACAGCCCAAATCATTGGCGGCAGCAAAGGCGGCAAGATCGGCCTCGGCGCTAACGGCCCCAAAATGGGTGGCAAAGGTGGGCAAGGGCAAGGTGGTCCACAAAAGAAACAAGCCCCCGGCACAGGGGTGTAAATAGATCTGCGCTTGTTTTCGCCGATTTTGCTATATTTACGCCAGCAAAGCTAGTGTGAATATAGCGAAATCAGCCTATTTACAACTTGGCGCGCGTCCCCAAACGCGCACCAAGCACGGCTTCCATTAAATAAATATCGCGTTATATACACGATATTTATGGTCTTTGCATGACAGTTTTTAGGCGCGATTACATCACGTGTAGAATCACCCTAATTTCATGCAGGATTCACTCGACGATTTATATCACGTGCCCCGCCCGCCGCTACTGGTTGTAATCTCTGGCCCCTCTGGTGTCGGTAAAGATACCATGTTGATACGCACCAAAGAACGTGGGTTTGAGTTTATGTTTGTAGTCACCATGACTAGCCGCGCCCGCCGCCCAAATGAAATCGATGGCCGCGATTATTTCTTTGTAAGCAAGCAAAAATTTGAAGAATTAATTGCCGCCAACGAGTTTTTAGAACACAGTGTGGTGTATGGCGATTACAAAGGCATCCCCAAAAGCCAAGTACGCGAGGCAATGGCCAGCGGCAATGATGTGGTGATGCGTATCGACGTGCAGGGCGCAGCCAAAATTCGCCAAATGGTTCCCAATGTCGTCACCATTTTTCTCATGCCCGATTCAGAAGATGAGTTAATACGGCGGTTGGTTGAGCGCAAGACCGAAACCGCAGAAGGCCTACAACGCCGCATTGAAACCGCCCGCGACGAAATGAAACGCCGTTATGAATTTGATTATGTGGTGGTCAATCACATCAATCATCAAGATGACGCGGTTGATGAAATCATTGCCATCATTCGGGCCGAACATTGTCGTAGCCGTCGCACGCCTATCGTATTATAAAAAAAGTAATTTCGGCAAAACCCACTTTTTTATACCCGATTCCCTCTTGCAAATCTAAGGTTGATCCGTATAATTAATCATCCAACAAATGGTAACACCTATAAAACCCGTTAACTCTGGCGTGATGGGCCCGACTAAAATTGAAAAATCCATCATGGAAGCAATCAAAACGGCCAAGCTCGGTTTGCCGGATTGGAACGCCCTTGCCAAGCAAGAACATGTCTCACTTGATTATTTAATGCAGCGCGTAGACTGGATGCGACGCATGAATATGATTCGCTAATACTGCCAAAACCCGTTCCAAACGATCATGCCGATTCCCTCTGGGATTCAAGTTGTTCCGGCCAAACCGCTCGAGTTACATCGCATTCTTGGGCAGCTTAGCCCAGCCGACCTTGACCAACTTGACCCACTGCTGGGCGATTGGATGCGTCGTTTTCTTGGTCGGCAGGCATTGGCGGCCTTGGTGCTGCCAACCTCTGGTTCGGTTTTCATCGGCCTGAGCAGCCTTGAACCCGCTGGTTTCATTTTTGTCGAGCGTATTCGTCAAGTAGCGCAATTGCGAGCGTGGGCGGTGGCCCCCGATATGCGTCGGCGCGGCGTTGCGCAAGCCATGTTAAAACATGTCGAGCGACATGCCCGTGATCGTGGGGTGCATTGGATGTTTATGACCATCCAATCGGGCAATACGCCAGCCGTGCAAACGGCTTTAGATGCTGGCTTTCGGCGCTATTTACCCCAATATCTATACCGTGAATCTTCTGCGATGTTAGCGGTGGGCGCTGGCGATGCTTATGTCTTGCCCGCCGAAGATGTCGTTTTACAACATTGGCACCGCCGCGAAGTGGAAAGTGGGGATGCATGGGCCGCAGCATTAATTACCGATACACTACTGCCCTACATTTTGCCCGATCCCGGACGCACCTATCGTTGCATCTTGCACGATCGTGAGGTCGGGGCGATTCGGGTGGCAACACTTGACAATATCGGGGTGGCTGGGTCAGCCGATGTCAATAACCACATTCAACATGTCAGCCTATGGTTTTGGTGTGACCCATCGATTTGGAACACCCCCATCGAACTAAACTGTGTGCGAGCCGCCTTAAACACCCTGCAACACACCCCCGATATGATCGATTTGCATATTGGCAGCCTCGATCATCTAAAACGATCATTACCCCAATATAAAGCATTAGGGTTTAAACCCAAAGTAACCCCACGTTGGTTGATGCTAAAGTCGTTATTGCCAAGTTAAGCTATACCAATAACGGGTAAAAATTGAGGAAATGCCGATCTTACTATATTGCTGTGGGCTATGCCCGCAGCAATATAGTGAGATCGGCGAAAACCACATTTTTAAACCTTGTTTAGTATAAAAAATTGCCCCACCCGCTAGAGATAGGACGATAGTGATTTCGGCACCCCCTGCTATAAATTGCTGGCCGATTTTAAAAACCGTAGGGTGCGTTGCATCGCCAAATCAAAATTGCCATACAAATTATGGTCATCATTGTCATAATAATAGGCTTCAACATCACCTTTCACCGCGTGAATCCGTTCTACTAATTTCTCGGTCAACACAGTGGGCACAAGCGTGTCGGGCCGTGCATGATGCAATTGCAGTGGCCCCGATAAATCAGCCACATAGCTAGTGGCCGAAATTACATCCCAAAAATCGGGGCGCTCGCTGGGTTTGCCAAATTGCTCAAAAAAAACATCACGCCATGTGCGGGTGTCGCTGGGTGAAATAGAGTTGAGGGTGGTACGCGGGGTGCGGCTAAAATGCAAATCCGCAATCTCGGTAAATGAACCAACCGTGCCGCCCCAAATAACACCGGCTTTGATTTCTTTCGAGATCACCATCGCCCGTAAACTGATATGCCCGCCCATCGAGTGCCCCCACATTACAACATTATTTGGGTCGGCCTCTGGCAAGGTCTTTAATGAGGCAAGGGCATTTAATACATCATTGGTGTAATCAGGAAACCCGTAATTGTTTGGCGAACCCTCAGATTGGTCATGACCACGATAATCGGACTTGAAGGTGATGAAACCAGACCGCGCTAAACGGTCTTGTGTCATGACATATTTTTCATTGGTGCGATAGTCTTTTGGGGGAATAAACCCATGATTAAAGACTAAGATCGGGTGTCCATTGGCTAGTTTTGGCGTATTGGGAACCGTCAACAACCCATTAATCTTGAGACCATCAGAGCGATAAGACACAATTGAACGGGTGTAATTTGCGCCGGGCGCAAGTGCTTGGCCAAATGTTATTGCGCTTCCCGGATAGCGACGCTGTCGCCCTGCCAAAATAGTGAGTGGATGCAGCGGCTGCGCGGGCGTTGCTGTTGCAGTGGGTATTGGTGATGGGCTAGGGGTCAGCGTTGGCGCTGGTGTCATTGTTGGCGGGGGCGCGGTTGCAGTTGGCAAACTGGTCGGTGTAGGGGCAAAAGTAACCCCGATCACCGGTGTCGCCACAGTCGTTGGTGATGATGTAGCACACCCCATTAGCGCGGCACTGGGTAACAAGCCTAAGGCGCTGCGCAAGAATAATCTACGATTTATTTTTGGGGGCATGCTCAATTCATTTTAAGTATAGGTGTGCGATAAAACCCTTTTTGGATTAACAGCCACGACCGCCCTCTCCCCTACTCCTCATCCACCATCGCCCAAACTTGCGACTTATGCAGCAAAACCATCCCCACCCCAATCAACACAAATGCGATGAGCGACAACAAGGGCACCGCCAACCAAGTACTACGGGTGCTAATCATGAGCAAATCGACCTCACATGGCACTGCGCTAAATACATTACACGGTGCAGGCGGAAAAATGTGCATGACTTCCATGTAGTGATAAAACGCAATACTGCCACCAATCAAACACATAGGCAAGACCAATTTAGGCAATTTTTGCCAACGAATATAAACCGCTATTGGCAAAATGATTGCCAATGGATACATAAACGCCCGCTGTGCCCAGCACAAGGGGCACGGCGGCCAGCGCAGCATTTCGCTCATATACAAACTGCCCGTCATCGCCACCCACGATACCAATAAAGCCACATATGGGGCCATTTCACCAAATATTTTTAACATAATAAAGAAAGCTATGAGCCATGAGCCATGAGCTATAAGTCACAAGTCGCGGTTCATGGCTCAAAGCTCATGGCTCATAGCTCACGGCTCAAAGCCCAAAGCTCACCGCTCATGGCTATTTTAACAAGTAAAATATAACGCATGTTGCGTTCGGCAGATTTATTTACTTTGTTTACCGCCATCCGAGATGGCGAATGTGTGTCTATTGTTGGGTTGAGCAATATGGGCAAATCGCGCTTTTTGCGCGAGGTGACCTCACCAATCGTGCGTGAACGTTTTTTGCAAGACCCAAGCCGAGCATGGCTATTTGTTTATGTCGATTGTAATTTGATGGCCGAACGCAGCGAACAAGGCCTACGCGAATTAATTTTACGCAGTGCCATCGAAGAATTACAGCGCAACCAAGCCAGCCTAGATTTAACAGCCCAACTCGATGCTTGTTATCAACAAGTCATCGAGCCACAATCCCCCATTCGCAGCCCATTGGCATTTACCCGCGCCATTGGGTTGTTGTGCGAACACAGCGGGCGCACTGTGGTGATTTTGTTTGATGAATTTGACGACCCCTTTGAAACACTTGAAGGCCGTGCATTTTTAAATTTACGCGCCACCAAAGATCGCTACCGCGAAGCCTTAATTTATATTACCGCCACCGATCGCCGTTTGGGTGACATTCGTAACGACCGCGAACATGGTGAATTTATTGAATTGGTCGGCCCTCGGGTGCAATGGCTAGGGTTTCTAAACCGCGAAGATGCGCGGGCGCTGGGTCAACAATTGGCCCAAGCACGTGGCGAAGCCTTGGGCGATGAAGCACTCGATTTTATTGTGGCCCAAGCTGGGGGGCACCCGGGTCTGATGCGCAGTGTGATTGGCACCCTGATGCGCACCGGCATTGGCACGCCCCTCAATGCGCGAATGGATGCCTTGCGCCAAACCGAACAACTGATTGAACATGACCCCAATGTGCGGGCCGAATGTGACAAACTATGGGTACAATTGAGCGCCACCGAGCAAGCCGCTTTGTTGGCCCATGCCACCGGCGACCCCGAAGATGCCTTGACCTTGGAACAATTGCGTATTAAACGCATATTGGCCCGCCCCAATGAGGGCGAAGACCGGCGAGCCGTAACGGGTGAGGTATGGCGTAGTTATCTCAATCGACAAGCCATTCTGCGGATGGGAACCCGCCGCACCGTGCGGGTCGATATTGATTCGGGCGAGGTATATGTCAATGAGCGCAAAATTGAACCGTTGACCGATCTCGAATACAAATTATTGTTACTGCTTTACGGACGCTTAAACAAAATTGTCGATAAATACACCATCGTCACCAATGTCTGGGGGGAAGGATATTTAGAAGATGTAGACGATGTGCGGATCGAAAAATTGGTCAGCCGCTTACGCGCCAAATTAGAGCCAAACGCCACCGACCCCAAATATCTCACCACTGTGCGTGGGCGTGGGTATCGGTTGGTGGGTTAAAGCACTGCCCCTCCCCAACCCCCGCCTGCTAGGAGGGGTTTGGGGAGGGCGATCATATCGATTTACGCCGCGCCGAAAAATCGCGTAATCGCTCATTCTCACGGGCATCGATACCCGGTGATTTTGTCACCCCGATACGCTGCGTAATATAAATGCTACGATGCCCAGACGCAAGGTAAGCCATGACACAAATTAACAACACATAAACAATTGCGCCGCCGCCAAATAATTCAATACCCATCAAGGCGCAGGCAATGGGGGCGTTGCTTGCGCCGGCAAAAACCGCCACAAAACCGAGCATTGCCATAAACGCCGGGTCCACATTCAACACCCGCCCCAATGTGCTGCCCAATGTGGCCCCAATCACAAACAACGGTGTCACCTCGCCACCCAAAAAGCCCGTGCCAAGCGTGAGTGCGGTATAAATTAATTTGAGTAAAAATGCCAAAATGAAGACATCTTGCCCTTGCGTGCTGCGCACAGCCAACGGCACACCCAGGCCAAGATAATCATTGGCCGAGATGCCCACCCCACCCAACGCCAATGTGAGAGCAATGATAATCACCCCACCCACGACAGGGCGCAAAGCCGGGTTATGAATGCGTGTCATCATGTGTTTAATGGCATGATTTAGCTCGATAAATAAATGACTGACGAGGCCGCATAACACCCCCGCCCCCGCCACTTTAACCAGCAACAAGGGCGCAATTTCGACATGGGCTAATCGGGGGTAATGGGTATGCGCCACGCCCAACACCCGCACGACCAAATCGCCGACATAAGCCGCAATCAAACACGGCAACAACCCCTCATAACGAATCCGCCCGATGGTTTGCACTTCCATCCCAAATACCGCCCCAGCCACTGGCGTGCCAAAGACCGCCCCAAACCCACCACTAATACCCGCCATCAACATCAGCCGCCGCTCGTGAGAAGTGGGTTGCAGTGTGATGGGGAAATGCTGCTGCAACCATTGCCGCAAGCCATCGGCCAAACTCGCGCCCATTTGCAGGGCGGTGCCTTCGCGGCCCGCCGAGCCACCAAACAAATGGGTGACAACGGTTCCAAATAAAATCAGCGGGGCCATGCGCCGCGGAATTCGCACTTGGTTGCTATGCACCTCTTCGATGACAAGGTTATTGCCTTGCACTGCAATACCGCCAAAGCGCTGATAAATCCATCCCACCGCAAAGCCAGCCAAGGGCAGGCCAAATAGCAAATTTGGGTTGGCGATACGGGTTTGGGTGGCCCAATCGAGGCTAACCAGAAAAATAGCTGAGGCAAAACCAGCTAAAACGCCAATACTGCCCCCCAGCATCAGCCATTTAACTAAAAATTTGGTAAATAAATGAAGATCACGAAAGTGAAGGCAGAAGCGTTGCCACATAAAGGCTAATTATCCGGCAAGAGCAGCATTATTGAGGCTTAGCTGCCTTATAAACCCCATTCCGCCGCTCGATTACTGGCCCACACGATTGACGAAACATCATGGTAGGCTGCAAACGCACTTCGCGTAGGGGATGATCATCACCTTGAATACGCAACATTAATAACTCGGTCGCTTGTCGCCCCATTTCATAAATAGGTTGGGCGGCGACTGTCAATGCCGGTTGAATCAACGTCATCCAGGGCAAATCATCATGCCCAGCAATCGAGATATCCTCGGGAATACGCAATTGTTTGGTTTGAATGGCCTTGAGTGCCCCCATTGAAATGAGGTTATTGCCAGTAAATAATGCCGTAGGCGGGTTAGGCTGCGAGAGCAATGATAATGCCGCTTGATAGCCTTCTTTTTCATTCGGCTTTACTTGTCGAATCAGCTCTGGGTCTGGCGATAAACCTGCGGCACGGATCGCATTCAAAAAGCCTTTCATACGCTCGGCCCCAGAGGTGGTTTGCATATTGCCCACAATCGCAGCGATACGCTGATGCCCAAAGCTAATAAGGTGTTGGGTTAACTCAAAAGCCGACTTTTCATGATCCAGCATCACGGTATCGACTGGGGTCGATGACGAGCGACGGTCAATGGCAACAACAGGGATCCCAGCATCGCGCAAGGCTTGTAGCGATGTCGTCGCTTCAGAAGTCGGCGAAGCAATGACACCGGCCACCCGTTCATCGCGCATAAATTCAATATAAAACTGCTCTTTTTCAGGGTCTTCGTCAGAGTTACATAATAATAAGCTGTATTGTTGCTGATAGGCAACATCTTCAACGGCACGCACCATGCTGGTGTAAAACGGGTTTTGAATATCTGAAACAATTAACCCAATCAGTTGGGTGCGTTGGGTGCGCAAATTGCGTGCCACGCGGTTGGGGCGATAACCCATCGCACGGGCAGCATTATTTACTTTGTTGCGTAATTCATTACTTACGTGTGGTCGCCCTGACAATACACGCGATACAGTGGCAGTAGATACGCCAGCCTGTTCGGCGACGTCGGCAATCGAAGGTTGCTGATTCATTAGTTTTAGAATGAGAATTATTGCAAAAATAGTAATAGCATCATGTCTTCAATCAACAATAACTATTGTATAAGGTTTTGCAATTAATTTTAAAGAAAATCAAAAAGGGTCATGGATGTTTTATCGAATTTAACTTATTAAAAAGTATAAAACACGATAACATAATAAAAGCAAATGCACTTACCCCTCACCCAATGGAATAAGTGCATTTACCTTTACAAAGGAGAAAAAAACAAACCCGACCGGTTGAGACCTATCGGTCTCTTTCAAATTTAGATCGTTTTTGCGCCTGTCATAATCGCGACAGCATCAGGCATCGTAATATCTTTGGTGTTCACCAGTGCAGCGCGGCGGCCAAGCCGTTGAATATGAATACGATCTGAAATTTCGAAGACATGCGGCATGTTGTGGCTAATAAGAATGACGGGTAAACCACGATCACGCACCCGACGAATCAGGTCAAGCACCATGCCAGATTCTTTTACGCCTAACGCGGCGGTTGGCTCATCTAAAATAACCACGTGCTTGGCAAAGGCGGCGCTACGGGCCACAGCCACGCCTTGGCGTTGACCACCCGATAATGTTTCGACGGCTTGTTTCATCGAGCGAATGCCAATTTTTAACTCTTGCATATATTTGACGGCTTCGTCTAACATTTGCTTTTTGTTAATTACATGCAATTTGCCCAATAAGCCACCGCGTTTAATTTCGCGGCCCAAAAACAAGTTTTCGGCAATGGTCATGGCTGGGGCGACAGCCAAATCCTGATACACTGTTTCGATGCCAGCCTTACGCGCATCTGATGGGCTTTTGAAATGCACTGCTTTGCCGTCTAATTTAATCTCGCCCGAATCGGGCACTAACGCGCCAGATAAGGCTTTGATCAAAGTGGATTTGCCAGCGCCGTTGTCACCAATGACGGCCAAAATTTCGCCCGGCAACAATTCAAAATCTGCACCATCGAGGGCCGTTACTTGCCCATAACGCTTGGTTAAACCGCGTGCGGCTAAAACAGGGGTGGGTGATGAGGTTGTCATGATTATATTTGTCTAATCTTTAAAAATTCCCTAATCCGTTATCTTAACCTTTGCGGCGTGATAGTTGATCGGTGGTGACGGCCAAAATGACCAAAATACCCGTAATTAAAATTTGGTAGACTGAAGAAACCCCGATTAAGGTTAAACCATTACGAAACACACCGACAATAAGCGCACCAATTAACGTGCCCAACACATTGCCACGCCCACCAAACAAACTGGTGCCGCCCAATACCACCGCCGTAATGCTCTCGAGGTTCTCGGTTTGGCCTGCGTTAGGGTCGCCCACGCTGGTGCGTGCCACCAACAACAAAGCCGCAATTCCATACATCAAGCCAGCAAGGGTATAAATAATGAGCAACACGCGCTTTGAGGGAATGCCGTTTAAGCGGGCGGCCTCGGCGTTATTACCCACTGCATACACATGACGACCCGGGGCGGTATCGCGCAGCACAAACCACACAAATAAAAATAACAATAACATCAGCACCGAGCCATAGTTAATGGCTGTTTCGCCGATTTTGAAAGTCTCGCCCAATAGCAACATCGAATCGGGCAAATTTGACACGGTTTGGGCCTTAGAATAAATTTGCGTAATCGCAAAGGCAATATTCAGCGTGCCCAAGGTGACAATAAACGGCGGCAAATTAATCCGGGTGATGAGCAAGCCATTTAAAAAGCCAAAGCCCATCGTTACCAATAAACCGCACAAAATTGCCAAATAGGGTGGCATACCAAAATCCATCGCAAATTTGGTCATCACCACCTGCCCTAGCGCCATCACCATCCCATTCGAAAGGTCAATGCCGCCAGTTAACACAACTAATGTCTGCCCAATTGCTAACACGCCAACAACCATCACCTGCTGCACAATCAACGAGAAATTTCGCCCAGCCAAAAACCGATCTGACTGCAATGAAAAGAAAATAATAGAAAGTAATAAAGCGGCCAAGGGGCCTAAGATTGTCAATGGGGGCAATTTGCTCAAAATTGACGACGAGGCGGGGTTAGATGATTTTGGGGTTTGAGTAGACATGATCTTTTTAGTGATGAGTGCTAAGTGTTGAGTGTCAAGTAGAAAGTCAATTCTAATTTTAAACTCAACACTTAGCACTCAATCTTTCTTACTTATCGCCCCAGCACAAATCAATGCCGGTCTTCACATCTTTGCTGTCTACGCCAGCCAAAGCCTTACCAGCAATGAGTGTCACGCCAGTGTCGGTATAACCGTTCACCTTGGCTGCGCCACCGGCATAAGCCACGCCAGCTTCCACACCCTTCGAGGCCATCAACAATGGATATTGTTGTGAGGTCGCGGCAATGATACCGGCTTCGACGTTCTTCACACCGGCGCAACCGCCGTCAACGGATACGATGACAACATCCTTCTCTTTACCAGCCTTCTTCAATGCTTGATAAGCACCGGCGGCGGCGGGTTCATTGATGGTATACACAATGTTCACATCAGGATTCTTCTGCAAGCAGTTTTCCATGGCAGTTTGACCCTTGGCTTGATCACCAAAGCTGTCACCCATACACACCACTTCGGCGGGCTTGGCCAATTCGTTGCTGCTGGCTTCGAGCGTCTGCAACCCATAACCCTTCAAGAAACCATTGTGGCGTTGTGCGCCAACTGGATGACCGGGGAACAAGTCGAGCGTTACGATCTTGGGGGCTTTGCCAGCCAAAGCGGCCTTGGCATATTGACCAATCAACACACCGGCCTTATAGTTATCGGTGGCAAACAGAGCATCAACCGCATCGGCGGGGTCAGTTGGGCTGTCGAGCGCAATCACTTGCACCCCAGCATCACGCGCCTTCTTAATGGCGGGCACAATGGCCTTCGAGTCACTTGGGGTAATCAAAATGGTGGTGGCACCAGCCGCAACCATGTTTTCAAGCGCAGCCACTTGACCAGCGTTATCGCCATCGGCCTTGCCTGCACCTGTCAACAATTTCGCACCCTTATCAGCCGCCATCTTGGTGGCGCCTTCGCGCATCTTCACAAAGAATGGGTTGGTTTCGGTCTTGGTAATGAGGCCGATGATGGCTTCCTTCTTCGCACCAGCGGCTGGCTTGTCGCCCCAGCACAATTCCAAACCAGTCTTCACATCTTTGCTTTCCACACCGGCAACGGCCTTGCCAGCAATCAAAGTAACACCCGTATCGGTGTAGCCACTCACTTTCTTACCAGTTGCGGCATAAGCAATACCAGCTTCCACACCCTTCGAGGCCATCAATAATGGATATTGTTGTGAAGTCGCAGCAATGATACCGGCTTCGACGTTAGCGACACCTGCGCAACCGCCGTCAACCGACACAATCACCACATCTTTCTCTTTGCCAGCCTTCTTCAATGCTTGATACGCACCGGCGGCGGCGGGTTCGTTGATGGTATAAACCAAGTTGATGCTTGGGTCTTTTTGCAAGCAGTTTTCCATCGCGGTTTGACCCTTGGCTTGATCACCAAAGCTGTCGCCCATGCACACGACTTCGGCAGGCTTGGCCAATTCATTGTTCTTGGCATCAAAGCTCTGCAAACCATAACCTTGCAAGAAACCATTGTGGCGTTGTGCGCCAACTGGATGACCGGGGAACAAATCGAGAGTTGCGATCTTAGGGGCTTTGCCAGCCAAAGCGGCCTTGGCATATTGACCAATCAACACACCAGCCTTATAGTTATCGGTGGCAAACAAAGCATCGGTGGCATCTTGTGGGTCAGCGGGGCTGTCCAACGCAATCACCATCACGCCAGCATCACGCGCCTTCTTAATGGCGGGCACAATGGCCTTCGAGTCGCTGGGGGTGATCAAAATGGTTTGCGCACCGGCAGCAACCATATTCTCGAGCGCAGCCACTTGACCGGCGTTATCGCCATCGGCCTTGCCTGCACCTGTCAACAATTTCGCACCCTTATCAGCTGCCATCTTGGTGGCGCCTTCGCGCATCTTCACAAAGAATGGGTTGGTTTCGGTCTTGGTAATCAACCCAATAATGGGCGACTTAGCGGCGGTAGGCGCTGGCGCAGCCGTTGGGGCTGGGGCAGTGGTCGGCGCTGGCGCAGCAGGGGCAGTAGTTGCTGCGGGGGCAGCAGGCTTTGGCGCGTCAGTCGGCTTGGCCGGGGCTGCGGTTGGGGTTGGCGATGCACAAGCGGCAAGTACTACGCTTGTCATCACTACCGTTGTTAGAAATCGGCTTCTAATATTCATGTTTCTCCTTGGTTTTTAATTTTGATGAAATTGAAACGGTTGTGTTCGTCTCAGAATTCGCTCTGTAAACGATTACAAGTGGGATTATATAGGATTCTGCAATCGATTACAAGATTAATTTGAGCAATATGTAATCGATTTCAATATTTTAAGGTTGACATCATAATTCGGCAATGTTACGATTAGGGCATCTATGTCAAATACACTTTCGGTCGCCATTTTGGGCGAAGCACTTATCGATTTCAAATCAACAGGTCACTTAGCATTTCAAGGGTTTGTGGGTGGCTCACCATTCAACGTTGCTATCGCGGTCGCCCGCCAACAACAACCCGTCACGTTCTTATCTCAAATCTCGCGTGACTTGTTAGGCACCCCCCTAAAAAGCTATCTTATTGAAAATGGAGTTGATACGCGCTATTTACTCGAATCCGATGCCCCCAGCACAGTGGCCTTTGTCGAAGAACGCGATGGCAATGCTCATTTTCAATTTATGAACAGCGGCGCTGCCGACACACTCTATGACCCACGCCCGCGCCCAATTTTGCCCGAAAGTGTGTGTTACATCCAATTCGGCTCGATCAGCCTGCTCAGCGAACCCACCGCCACCAGCATTACCGACATCGTCGCCGCCCACCGCCACCGCGCCACCATCGTATTTGACCCCAATTGCCGCCCTGCCCTCACCAAAGACCGCGCGGCATATCACGCCAAATTATTGGGTGAATGGATCCCCTTGGCGCACATTTTAAAAATTAGCGATCAAGATTTAGCTTGGCTAGAGCCAAACCGCCCACACGCAGATGTGGCCCAAGCATGGCTTGCATTGGGGCCAATGGTCGTTATTGTGACCGCAGGCGAAAATGGCGCAACCCTTTATCGCAATGGTCATGCCCCCATCCGTGTGATGCCGCCAACAATTACGGTCGTAGACACCGTTGGCGCAGGCGACACCTTTACCGCCAATATGATGGTGCGCTTGTTACAACTCGGCATTCAATCGACGGCGCAATTAGCCGAATTGACAGACACGCAATGGCAAGATGTCATGCGTTACGCCGCCGTCGCTGCCGCCATTAACTGCACCCGCGCTGGGGCCAATCCCCCCACCCTTGACGAAATGAAGGCATAGACAAAAACGATCTTGACAACATAAACATTCGAGCGGTGGCGTTGCTTTATTGTTTGGCAACGCTGCCAGCCCCGATGCAAGCACTTATATACTTGCGTCATGCCACCCAAAGTTACATCTGTGCCGCATCACCCGCACGATGCGTTTTTTAAAGAAGTCTTCGCAGACCCAGTCAATGCCCGCCAACTCATCCAACATCACGCCCCACCCGAATTGGTAGCACTGCTCGATCTCGATACGCTCGAATTATTCGACACCGGCTTTATCGACGAAGACCTGCGCCAACATTTTGCCGATCTGTCATTTCGCGTTAAGCTAAAACAAGGCAACGAAGCCTACATTTGCCTGTTGCTCGAACATAAAAGCTACCCCGACAAATGGGTGTTGTTACAACTTTTGCGTTATGAATTGCAAATTTGGGATAACATACGACAGCAAGGGGCCAAATATCTGCCGGTGGTGTTCCCGATGGTTGTCTATCATGGGCGGCGCAAATGGCGCATTGCCAAACAATTGCACGGTTTGTTCGATTTGACGGGACTACAGTCCATTCGTCGTTATGTGCCAAACTTTAAATATCACTTATTTGACCTTACGGCCTTAGATGACAACACCCTGAGCGAGTCAGGTTTAGTTAATGCAGCCTTGGGTGCGATGAAGCACATCTTTGACGACGAAATACAGGTGCAATTGGGGCAAATCTTGCGGCGGCTACGGGGTTTGCCGCGTGATCAAATGCAGCGTGCCATACAAATTGTGCTACGATATATCATGACAAGTGCAACCCACCTCACCCGCGCACAATTTGAGCAGGTGGTGCATACAGAAATTGACGAGCAATTACAGGAGGGCACGATGACACTAGCACAACAGTTAATTTTAGAGGGCGAAGTTCGAGGCAAACAAGTAGGTTTATTAGAAGGGGAGATACGTGGCAAACAGGTTGGCATCCAAATAGGCTTGCTCGATATGACACAGCGACAGCTACGCCGCCGGTTTGGCCTAATTCCCTCGCCCATTACACAAAAACTCGAACACCTCAGCGCAGCTCAATTGACTGATTTTGGCGAAGCGTTGCTCGATTTCACCACGCTAACACAGGTGCAGGCTTGGCTTGAGAATGGTATCTTCGAGCGAACCTTATAACCTGAATTAGTTATCAAGATACAGTCGCGCAACGCACAAAATACGGGCTTAGCAAAATTACTTGTCAACAACTTAGGCTCAATTCGATGTATGCTTTTCAATCGGTCACGCCGCATATTTGGCGAATGCAACTTTGGTATACAGTTATGCCAGTCAATGTATGGCTGGTGCGCGAAGACGATGGCTGGACCTTGATCGATGCCGGGGCCAAACCCCACGCAGAAAAGCTAATTCGTGCCATCCTTACGCAACTCAATGGCTGGCCCTTACAACGAATTGCGCTTACGCACGGGCATGTCGATCATGCCGGATCGCTGCTTGCGCTCACACAAGCATTCCCCAATGCCCAAGTCATCTGTCATCGAGAAGAAGCCCCATTTGTGACGGGCGAAAAACGCTATGCCGACCTGCACCCCGATCACCGTTCGTATCGCCTTGCGCCCAAATTTCCACCACAAGCGCCGGGCGTTCATTTCACCCAAATTGAAGATGGCGATTTAGTCGGGTCAATGTATGCGGTATATACCCCCGGTCACACACCCGGGCATGTTGCCTATTGGCATCAAACCGACAATGCCATCATTTGTGGCGATGCCTTTCTCAATATTCTCGAAATTAGCCCGCCGCTCAATATGTTTTCGAGCAATTTAGAAGGGGTGCAAAAGTCGATCAATTTGATCGGCGAGCTAAATTTTGCGCATTTGCTGCCCAGCCACGGCAACCCCATTCTAAATAAAGGGCGCACCCAAGCCCGCCGCTTGCGCTGAGGCAGTTCATAATTGCATCGCGTGACGATGCCATACACAATGCACGGAGCGCCATCAAGATGAGGCGCTCCGTGCAAAACATTAGCTCTCGATCCAGGCTTTCAGTTGCCCCAACCCTTCACGAATATTTTCGGCACTGATGCCCGAATAGGACAAACGCACATATTGGCGTGTTTCGCCGGGCAAGGGTCGGCAAAAATGTTTGCGGGTGGCAAACGACACGCTGGCGTTTTCAAGTGCGGCTGTGGCAAAGGCGTTAACATCGGTAAAACCCTTGCGCGTCATCGCGTCGGTAACATCGGGGAACAAGTAGAATGCATTTTCGGGTTTGTGACATTTAATACCCGAAATGCTATTCAGCAAGTCGTAGCCAACATCACGGCGTTGATGAAGTGTGCCCATCATTTGCTTAACATAAATCAGGGTATCTGGGTTACGCAAACCCTCAACGCCGGCCCATTGCACAAATTGGGTGGTGCATGATTCGTCATTTAAGTTTAGCTGTGACATCACCTTGATCAACGGCTCTGGCCCAATTGCCCCACCCAAACGCCAACCCGTCATGGCAAACTTTTTCGAGAATGTATATAGAATGACTGTCCGTTCTTGCATACCCTGCACTGCCGACAAATAGCAGGTCTTTTTGCCGTCATAGCGCAATTCGGTATAAGCCTCGTCGCTCAACACCCATAAATTATGTTTAATTGCCAACTCGGCTAACGCATCGACCTCGGCTTGGTCAGATTCGGCAGCCGTTGGGTTTTGACAATTGTTAAAAATAAGGAAACGGGTCTTGGGGGTAATCAGCGATTTCAAATAATCAAAATCAACCGCAAAGCCACTGCCCGTTGGCACAAAGCGATAATGTTTGCACACCCCACCAAAATATTCAATTTGCGATTCATAGATCGGAAACCCGGGACTAGGGCATAGCACCTCATCACCGGGGTTCATCAGCGTTTGCAAAAATTTGCCGATCACTGGTTTGCCACCCGGTTGAATGGCGACATTTTCGGCGCGATATTGTAAATTGCGCTCTTTGCCCACATCATCGGCCAAGGCTTCGCGTAATGGGCGAATGCCTTCAGGCGGACAATAACCCTTTTTACCCTCGGCAATCGCCTTTGCTTGCGCCGCTACAATCGTCGGCGGGGTGGGTAAATCGATATCGCCAATGTGAAAAGGATAGACTTTGTAACCCTGTTGGGCACGCGCGGTTGCAGCAGCCGACACCGCAAAGACGGTTTCGGTGCCAAGATGTTGAATTCGGTCAGCCAGTTTCATGTGTTTACTCTTCTCGGAGATTTTTCTTAAGACAAACTTAACAAAGATTTATTTTCATCTGTCTATCGGCTATTCCGTATAACGGAATTATTCCATTTAATTATATTGGGATCCTCTTAAAACAAAGTGCGTATCTTCTTCGTCGAAATCACGCCTTTGGGGTTTACCCCTAATTATTAAGAAGCTACAATGATAGCATGAACTGGTCATACCGGTATGACCACTCTATTCAACCCCCAATTGCTTAGCCGTTGCATCAATGTCATCCCATGTCGCTTGCGGTAGTTCGATCCCATGCGCAAGCCGCTCTTGGCGAGCACGGCGCTCAGGGTCGCCCGGCAACAGCACCGCATCGTAACCGCTGGCAGGTGGCGCGGCCTGCAATTGCTGGCAATAAGCGTCGGTCATATTTAAAAATGACTCAAGCGGCATGAATGGCGAAATTTGCATCGCCATCACTGTCACGCCATTGCCCCAACGATACGTGGGCGAAGCGGCTGGCCCATTACCCGACAATGCGCCGCCCATCAATTCACACATCACACTGAGGCAATAACCTTTGTGCCCACTCAACGGTGCGCCCATCGGCAATAATGCGCCACCAGCATAAAAATCATCGGGTTCAAGGCTCGCTGCGCCAGCCGCATCGACAATCAACCCCGCCGCCAACTTTTTTTTCTTGGCTCGCGCCACTTTTAGCTTGCCCTCGGCCACGCCCGATGTAGCAAAATCGATCAAAACTGGCGCTTGGCCTGCCCCACGCGGGATGCCGTAAGCGACGGGATTGGTGCCGAGCAAACGCGTGCGGCCCCCATGCGGCGCAACCAGCGGCGATGAGTTACACAACACTGTGCCAAGCAACCCTGCCTGTGCAATCAGATCGGCATATTCGCCCAAACGCCCAATATGGTTGCAGCGCTGAATGGTAACGGCCCCCATACCAAACGTGCGTGCAAGATCGATGGCGGTCTGCGCGGCTAAATGGGCGGCGGGCTGGCCCCAGCCATAAGCACCATCAATGACAGCCGTGGCCTGCCATGTTTGCTTAACCATAGCGCGGGCGGCGGGCTGAACCCGCCCCTGCCCCACCATATTGACATATTGCGATAATCGAATCACCCCATGTGAATCATGCCCAGTGAGGTTGGCCTCGACCAAGCCATTGCTCACGATGGCAGCTAACTCGGCAGGTGTCCCAACCCCTTCGAGGATGCGTTGGGTGCGATATTTTAGATTTTCAGCGGTAATAATTGGCATAATTTCAGTATAGTATATGCGGCCCTTTTATCTTAACTCAAAGCTAAAATAAAAAAAACCGATTTCTAGCGAAATCGGTTTTCTCATTATTTTCAGATGTATATCTATACAAGCCTGTATGCTTACATATGTGTATACATATCAGGTTACAAGCGCTTCTTAAATTCGTTGGTGCGGGTGTCAATTTCGATCTTGTCACCGGTTTCGCAGATAGACGAAACTTGCATTTCGTAGCCAGTGCCTTTTAGACGCGCCAATTTTGTAATTTTGCCCACCGTATCACCACGCACCGAGGGTTCGGTGTATTCAATTTCGCAAACGACAGTCTTTGGTAATTCAACCGAAAGCGCCATTCCCTCATAAAGCACCAATTGACAGGGCATTTCTTCGGCCAAATAATTTAATGCATCGCCCATCATATCGGTGCCAATTTCGTGTTGGTTATATTCTTCATCCATAAACACATACATATCGTTCGATTTATAACTGTATGTGCATTCACGATAATCAAGCTCGACATCATTAAACTTAACATCGGCTTTAAAGACTTCTTCTTTGACGCGATTTGTTGTCAGCGTCTTATATTTCAACTTAACAACTGATGAGTTGCGACCAGACTTGCTGAATTCGCCCTTAATCACTACCATCAATTGTCCATCGGCATCCCTAAATACGTTGCCGCCACGAAGTTCTTGTGCAGTTTTCATATACCGCCATTATACGTTTGAGTCTTGTCAATTATTTTGACTTATTTCCCTAAATCGTGTGAATTCCATCAACCGTTGGGCTAAATCCGACATTTCTGCATATTCATTACTGCGGCTATGGCTATATGCTCGCCACATTTGCCATTGTTGCATCAAACAGCGCCATGCCGCAGGCAAGTCTGGCGCATTAGGCAAACCATTCCACGCCAAATGTACATCAATATAAGCCGCTCGCAAGCTTTTTGGAAAAGGCTGTGTGTAATGCGCCAACCACGCCAACAATTTGGCGTGATGTGCGGCATCGGCCTGCGCATAAATGTGCCAAATAAACGGCTTGCCCGACCACAACGCCCGCGCCAATGAATCCTCGCCGCGCACCCACAACACATCGGTACACCACAACAAGCGGTCAAAATCGGCCTGCGGCACAAAGGGCAGCGAGCAAAAAGCAACCTTGGGGTGAACCTGTTTATCGACCTGCGTAAACGCGGCTTGGCTATACTGCCCACATAACCACAACGTTAGCGGCTGGGGTGAATGGGCAACATCGGTCAGCGCGTCGAGCCATTCACCATAAGGGGCGTGTTGATAGGCAAAACACAACACTGTTAACCCTGTTTGAGGCCAGCCTAAACCCCATTGCGCCAAGAATGCCGCCGTAATCGCAGTCGGCTGCGCCAGCCATTGGTCACGCTGCGCCAACAAACCGGCCTCGCGCAAAATGCCGCCGCTGTGTTCATGCACCCCCGGAAAAAAGAACCACCGCCGCGTCGCTACCGCCGCATCATAGCCCGATTGGGCATGAAATGACGGAACCCATGCCTCGGCGCTAAAATAATCGAGGTTAAGCCAAATGGGCTTATGATGCCGCGCCGCCAACTGCGCCAACGTGGCGGCTGGCAAAGTGCAAGCAAACCCCTCAATTAACACATCGCCGACACAATCAGCGTGTGCGGTTACATGTGCCCATGCGTCAATCGTCACGCCCATCACCGCCGTTTTGGCTGGCGCGATGGGTAACTGGGCGATCAGTTGACGAGTGGCGGACCAATCGTCTACCCACAGCGTCACATCGCAAGCAAATTCATGAGCCAATTGCTGCGCCAAACGCCAACACACCCCAACATCACCATAATTATCGATGATGGTGCAATAGATGTGGACAATCTTTCGCCCTTCATCCTGCATCTTGGTTTAAAACTGGCCGCGTTTCCAACGCAAATATTGATCAATTTCACGCCGCAACCCAGCCCGACCCTCACGCCGCAACGTGGTCACGGCCTTAATGCCACGTTGCAACCAGCCATTGGCGGCAACTGACACAGTGGTCTCCTCACCGACCAATTCAGCCGATGAAACCCCGCCACGTGACGAATGCAGCTCGGCCCGCCGCGCCGGCAAACGCAACACCCGATCATAAAATGCCAACGTATCTTGCGCCACCGTGCCCCAATTAAACCGTGCCGCACGGACATTAATTACCGCAACTTGGGCCGCTGCCACGTCAGGCGTGCTCAACATTTGCCACACCAGCTCAACACCTGCTTGGGGGTCATTACTTTCAAGATAACGAACCCCATCCCCCAGCACCTCGGCCACTGAGGTATTGCGCAAGGCCAAACATGGCACGCCCAGTTGGGCAGCCTCGAATGGAACCATACCAAAACCCTCGTAATTGGAGGGATATAACACCAACGCCGATTTTTGCATCAGCCAATTTTTTTGCACCTCGTCAATAGCACCCAAATAAATCACCCGTTGGGCAAAATCACCGGTTACAGCCTCGGCTTCTTCTTGCACCGAGCCACCAGCAGTGACATTTGGCCCAGCAAAGACCACATTGCCGGGCCAAGCATGTTGCGCTATGAGCGCCTGCAACATGCGAATGGCATACACACGGTTTTTGTGGCGAAAATTGGTGCCAAGCACCAAGAGAAATGGGGCCGTGCCGATTTTGCCGAGCAATGTCGCCATCTCGGCAGTGGCGCTGGCTTCGGCCCCGATTTCGGCCCCGATTTCGGACCGATGCAATTGATGATCGACCCCAACATAGGCCACACATTCGCGCTCGGGCGGCATGAGCAAACCGCGATGCTTGGCATCGTGCTGGGCATCGGCGCTAATATAGCTAATGCCATCGGCCATGGCAAACACGCGCTCGGTCAATTGGCGATACGCCAGCCACGACTCGGCATTGAGCGCGTAGCTGGGGTTGGCATAGGCAATACAATCGAGCTGCGACACGATAAAGCGCCGCGCCGCCGTCAGCAAAAAGAGCAAATCACGCGAGCTAGTAAGCTGAAATGGGCGATGAATGAGGTCGAAACGCGGCGCATTATCGTCTTTAAAACGCTGTCGCAAATCGTGAATACGCACCACCGTCGCTACATCGCCCGCCCGCGCCGCAATGGTTTTTAATATGTCGGGCATGGGGCCATCGGCCACAATAATGCTCAGTTTGGCAATAACCGGTGCGTTTGCCCGCTGGTTCGCCGCAAGGCAATCGATGAGCGCGTTAATGAGTTCGAGCGTCACGACTTGGGTGCCGGTTGTATATTGGCTGACACACGTGGCATCGATGGCGATATCATAGCCCAACAACGACGCACGAGCACGCTCGGCAGCGCGGGCAAAAGGCGAGGCCGGAAACTTGCTGCCAATCTCGCTGGCATTTAGCCCACGCGCGGCCTCATACCACGGGTGGCGTTGGTTGATGAGGCGTTCATGCGCCTCTTGGATCTCGCGGCGACGTTGTTCTTTTTGCGGCGCATTCGGCCCACCAAATGATTTTGAGCCTTTATGATGCACAAACAAATCATCGGCAACCACATGGCAAAAACCTGCCATGGTTGTGCGCTGCGAAAAATCAACTTCTTCGCCATAACCCGGCGCAAAAGCCTCATCAAACCCCACCACCACCGTGTCAATGGCGCTGCGTTTGATATAAGTGAGATGACCAATCGCCGTTGGAATGATCGGGTAAAGCCGCAGCGAATGTCGCCGCACGCGATCATCGACCTCGGCCAAACTCATGCCCAAGGGCAAATTGTGGCTGGGTCGGTCGATATGCGGCAGCGAGACAATCGAGCCATGATTGGTAAATGGCGTGGCGGTGGCGATATTGCTGCGATGATAAGCGGCGGCTTGCAAACGGGGCAGCCAATCGGCTGGCACGATCACATCGCTATTTACAATCACCACATCATGCGGTTTTGCCAATTCAAAGCCAAGATTGCACGAGCCAACAAAACCGGTATTCACCGGCTTACGCACATAGCGCAAACCATGCTTTGCCGCCAACGCCTCGAGCGTGGGCTGCACCGCCGCATCTGTGCTGGCATCGTCGATCAGCAAAATTTGTGCTTCGGGCGGCGTGTGGGCGCACAAGCTTTCGACACACTCAACGACATCTTCTAATGCGTTAAAGACAGGAACGATGATGCGGCACGGGCCACCGATGGGAAGGTTCGTCATCGTTTAAATGCAAAATCCACCCGGGGATTAATGTAAATCGACGGCATGATAGGTGCTTTTGATTATATCGTGATGATGTATAGGCTCATAAACCGCGTCCATTTTGCAAGGCTATTCAAAAGTCGCCTCGTCATTCCCGCTTTCGCGGGAATCTATAACCAGACAGGCGTAGTTTGACTGGTTTGCCGCATTTTTGACCGGCCTCGTTATGGATCTCCGCTTTCGCGGAGATGACGGGTTAAGTGAAGTGCTGACTTTTGAACAGCCTTATCCATTTTGAAACGAATTTACGGGCAGGCAATCGTAAATTAGCAAAGGCGTTGATTTTAGCAATAAAATATTTTTATTTTCCCCGCAATATTTTATTCTTCAAACCCCAAACCACATTTCCCACTCGATCACCCAATTTGATAAACGGGCGCTGTTTAAAGCCATCAAATTCGGCTTGCGATTTCACCATCTTGGTACTTAAATCAAGGTTGAGTTTGTGATAATTGCTCTCCCATTCAAACGCCTTCATACCGAGGTTGTCACGCTCACGACGCAGATTGTCGATCTCACTGCGCAACGACACCAAGCCGCCAATACTGGCACGCGCCTCGGCGGCATCGGCGGCCAAATGGGGGGCGCGAATGAAATTGAGCAATGGCTGCACCACCGCCTGCCAGCGGCGTGGGGCAATGACCGGCTGCAATTTGGCAATGCGTTCGGCGCGTGGGGTTGGGTCATTTAATTGTGCCAAAATGGCCTCGGCCAAAGCATTGGCATCGCCGGGCTGCACCAATTTTGCCAGCCCAATTTGGGCCGCCCACTCGGCATATTCATCACCTGCGCTCAATACACACGGCAAACCCGTCCATACATAATCTAAAATTCGCGCCCGCACCGCATAGCGGTTTTCGATGGTGCGCAAGGTCAGCCCTACGCCCACATCAGCCCGCATCAAAAATGCGCCACGCTGGTCATAGGGCAGCCAATCGCCAAAAAACACTTGCTTGCCCAGCCAATCTTCGGCTTTCACTTGCGCAATTAGCTTGCCCGCCATCGACATATGCGGCACAATATTTTGATCATAATGATGCAAAGCCCCAAACACCAATTTGGCATCGCTGCGCTGCTGCCACACGATGCGCATCGCGTCAAGCAGCGTCAGCGGGTCGGTCCAATCCCAAATCCCCCCGCCCCAATAAATGATTTTGTCGTTAGGCTGTAGTGAGTTAAGCGTTGAGGGTTGAGCGTTGAGAATTGAATTTTGACCTTCGTTATTTGGCTCTTGGCTCTCGGTTCTTGATTCTTGGCTCTTGGTTCTTGGTTCTTGGTTCTTGGTTCTTGGTTCTTGGTTCTTGGTTCTTGGTTCTTGGTTCTTGGTTCTTGGTTCTTGAATCTCCTCATCCGGAATGCCGAGCGGAACCATGCCGAGCAAACTATCGACATTGAACTGCTTAAGCGTTGCCGAATTGAGCCGCCCATTCGCCAGCAGCCCACCCAGCCAAAAATCGTATTGATGCTCGGTTGCCACCAGCAAAAAATCAGCTTGGCGCAAATAGGTGCTCATCTCATTCACAAAAATCGGGGTTGGGTCAAATTCGCGTTTGTGGGTGGTGATGTTGAGCAAAATCTGCTCGATCTCTGGCACATAATAGGTATCGACAATGGTGGGTTTGTCGATGGGTTTGCCGAGCAAGGCAATCACCCGCGCCAGCACCGTGCCGATACCCATCACGGCGCTAGCTGCATCAATATGGCGCACAATGCTGTCGGGCTGCGCCCAATCAAACTGCACAATGTCAACATTTGGCGCACTGCGTTGGCTGGCAAAGGGCGAAATAATACGCACCTGCGCCCCCTGTCGCCCTAACGCCTGCGCAATCTCCCAACTGCGTATACTCGGCCCAGCCATACGCTCGCCAATGTTTTCGTGGGTGATGATAAGAAGCATAAAAATTACGAATTACGAATTACAAATTACGAATTACGAAGCGCAAAGTTATTTGCAACCAATTCGTAATTCGTAATTTGTAATTCGTAATTATTTCCAAATGAGTGGCAAAAAGTAGGTGAGGTCGGTCGGGAAAGAACGCAAGGTCGGCGAGGCATTCAGCACCTGATTGGCATCATTAAGCGCCAGCACCTCAAGATTGTAGATTGCATAATTGCTAAGACCGGTAAGCACCAAACTGGTTTTGGTGGTGCTGATCGGCATACCACACAACCCCTGTTCAGGCGGGTTGGCCGCAAAGGGACAATTGATAACCACATGATATTTTGTCGCCCCTTCAATCGCATTCCACATGAGTGATAACTTGCTCGAAGCTGGGGTAATTTGCACATTTAGCTCATTACCACCAACGGGCGGCGCAAATACCGCCTCAGAAGCCCCAATATCTGGGTTGACCCGACCCACCTTGTCAATATCAATTTGGGCCGGGCTACCGGCGGCTTGGTCTTTGGCCGGGGATGCGGTGGTAATGCGATAGTTATAATTGGGCGCACCCGCCGAAACAAAACCCGCTGTCGTCGTCAGCACATTCAAGGCCGTCACCGTCGGCGTGCCGCCATCGACATCTTTAACATTGCCAGCAAACAAGTTGCGATGCAACGACATTAATGTACTGGGAATAATATAAATGCCAGCGCTGCTTGTATTGCTTAGAGAATGCCCCGCCACAATGCTATAACGCAATTCGACTTGGGTTTGCGCCGGCAGCCCGCTATCTGAATTAGCCAGCAACCCCGCGCCAAACATCTGAAACACATTCAACTTATTGTCGGCAATGGTGCTGTGGTTAATCGTCGTCGCCACATTGCTCACCCAAATACCGCCGCCACCACCGCCTAAGGTTTTGCCGGTTCCGGTCAATACTTCATTGGCGGCAATAATGCTATTGTTGATATTAAGCGTGCGCTTGGCATTGGTAAACGTAGCAGTGGCGTACAACCCGCCACCGCCCGACGAACCACTTTTGTTAATGACATTATTGGCATTGCCACTTTGCGCAAGGTTTGTCAAAATCTCGGCCCGTTCAATGGTGACCGCCGAATTTGCAAAGGTGGCGGCCCCGCCATGCGCACTACCGCCATTGACACCATTCCCCCCGCGCACCTGGTTGCTGGTCATTTTTGAGCCATTAAGCGTCAGATCAGACGCATCAACAAACAACGCCCCGCCCCACCCCGCGCCAGCATCGGTGCTTGTGGCACTGCCACCAATGGCTTGGTTATTTTTGGCTGTCAAGTCTTCAGCTTGAATGACGCTTTGCCAAAACATGGCCCCACCGCCGAAAGCATCGGCTGTGTTGGGGCTAATACCCGTCAC
This sequence comes from Thermoflexus hugenholtzii JAD2, assembly GCA_945877855.1. Classification (GTDB taxonomy): domain Bacteria; phylum Chloroflexota; class Anaerolineae; order J036; family Brachytrichaceae; genus AQU-03. The sequence continues at coordinate 34,146 of CAMDWA010000009.1, forward strand.
CGTTCCGCCCAATGCTTTGTTATCAATCAAGATCAACCCTTGTATATTAGTATTGGCACGAAACAAAAACAAGCCTCCCCCTCGTGCCAATCCACCGGCCTGTGACACGGCTGGGCCACCTTGGGCTTCGTTGGCCTCAATTCGCACGCCCGTTAAGGCTGATTGTGTGCCCGTAATTGAGGTCAACACAGCCACCCCGCCACCCGCTGCATACGTATCGCCCGGATTGGCCGAGCCAAGGGCGCGGCTATTTTTAACAATCACATTCGACAAGTTCACACTAGCAGATTCAACTAAAACCCCACCGCCAATGCCCAAAGACGGCACCCCCATTGCACCCGGTGACCCTTGCGCCAAGCCATTTTGCACCGTAACACCTTGCATTGCCAAGTGGGTGTTGGCATTAGTACTATTTGTGCCACGCACGATCACCCCACGCTGTAGGTTTTGTCCATCTAAAATCGTCGGATGTTTAATAGGGTCAGCACTGCCCCACACACCATCAACATACCCGCCATTAATGGCGAGTTGTTTACCAACCACACACAATACAGCTTTGGCCCCAATATTTACACCGCACGGGTCTACTGCCACATTAAATATGTATGTGCCTTCAGCCACCAGCACGGTGTCGCCACTGCTGGCTAAATTAGCAGCATGTTGAATACTGCGGCATGGGGTCGCACTTGCCCCACAGGTGGCAACATCGACCCCATTCGGGGCCACGTGCCAAGTCATTGCTTGAGGGGTTGATGAGATTTGCGTCATGCCACCGTTAACTGGTGACGATGCAGTAACAAAACAGGGAAACGTAGCTAAAAGTGTTGCAAAAATAAACTGATAGTGATGTTTTTTCATAAGGCTTTATTCAGTCTAGGCACGTCCCAAAGCAGTTTTACAGCCAGCTTGGGCGGGTTAGGCAGCCAAATGAGTATACATGATGTAAATTTTTAGGGTAAAAAACTATATAAATCCTCATACATAATCCTTGCGTCCGTCGCCTGCGCCATTGCAATCATGCTATTAGGCAAAAAGTTAAACATGACATAACGGATTACCTGCGCCCGATCATCGCCCCCCTAAACATCAAATCACGTTCTTTAGGTACGAAAAAGGCGCATCCCAATCCACTACATACAATGCCTCATTCACACCAAAGCATTAGTATGATCGGCATGACACAGAACTCATGGCAGTGATTGTGTTTGAAGCACCTGCGCAAGTTGATCAGTCCATGCCAGCATATCTAAAATAACATCACGTTTGTCTTTTAAAAACACTGCCAAAGTGGCAGCGCTGGGGTCTGCAAATGTGTCGTAGGCGGCTTTCTGCAAAAACTGATTTACCATGTCTCGCTATTGTAGTGAATAGGTCTCGTACTGGATACGCTCAACGAGCGCTAGCGGCACAATCTGTCTTATACAGCCGCTTCAATATTGCGCCAAAATCAGCCCAATGCCATTCTGTTAGTATGGCTTCATAAGCATTGCGCCCCTCAACAAAAGGGTAAAGAATGAGCTTAAACGCGCCAACTTCGGCCCACAACAACCCATACTTGATCAACCAAAAATTTGGGCAACGTTGACATCACTTCATCAAACGCCACATTCACATAAACCCCAAGTGGCAAAAAATTCACATGCGCCACCCGCAAGCCATAATCACGCTTTAAACACACCTTAATTTCTTCATCTGAAAGATTTGGTTTTTCGAGCATATGCGAATAAGACATAGCTTAACCTACGCTCAAGATAACTATTTGATAAACTTGCGGTTGCAAAGGTAGCGATAGCGTCAATTATTACAACTTTTAATTTGTGATCGTTTAGAGGGTGTTTCTTAAATCAATTTCCACTTTTTTGTCAGATGAAATCACGCGACTTTATCAAATCAGAGCGCATATTTAGACAAAATGAATGCCAAAATCACTATCTCAGGGTTGTTATGGGGTGGCTTTGCCACCCCATAACAACCCTGAGATAGTGATTTTGGTGAAAAATTGGTTTAAGAAACAGTGTCTTAGACACAACTAAGCCGAAATTAATTGTCTAAAGTTGCGTATTTTATGAAAGGTGATCATGTTTGAATCATGCGGGTTAGGTGCGTCGTTATAAGCCGTGCGCACCAACGCTGATAGATCATCGCCATCAAAAAACCAATCTGCATATTGAAAGCCTGTGCGCCGCAACGACTCAGCTTCGATAAGCCCAAGATCATCGGTCAACAACGTCATGCAGTGCCGCCACGTGAGCAAATCAGCCGAGGCATAAAGCGACAGCCTGTTGCGTGGGCACAGATCATATTCCTTGATAAATTGATTAACTTCGGGCAAATCGGGAACCGTATTGCCAAGCATGACATATTGCTGGGTATGTGGGTCGCGGCGAATGGTAAATTTGCAAAAACCACCCGGCATCTCGACCCATTGCACAAAATGCTGCGTCAGTCCGTCATCTTCAACCCGCAACACAATCGCCTTATTGGGCACAGGCGATGAATGAAGCCGCAGCACATTCCATAATTCACCCGATGGTGCAATCACAACATTGCCCTCTAACACCCCTGCGCGGGTCAATTGCCCCCATTCGTCGGGAACCCAGCCACGATCAAATCGGGTTTTGTTGCTCATGCGCCAATTCATGGCATTCAAAAGATCATCCCCAAGCGCAGCCGAAATCACAAAACTTTGAAACCCGACTCCCCACTGAAAAGGGGTGCAATCTTCAAAGGCTTTGTAAATGCGCCCATGATAAATAACCACAGGCGTCGGGGCGCAATGATAATTGGGTGAATTGCGATATGGGCCACCACGAAACAATAGGCCATGTTGCTCATCGGCGGGGTGCGTCCACGTATTCCCACCATCATCACTACGCCGAATGACAATCGAGCCATATTGCTGCGATGTGCCCAACAAGTAAATAGCCCCATTTTGTACAAACAAAGTGCTCCAATACGCGCCAGAAATGTGCGTCACATTTTGCCAGCTGCGCCCATCGTCGCACGAGCGGTAAACGCTCGAAAGATGCTCCTCGTTTTCGTGGTTACGCGGGCAACCCGTGCCAAAATAATCGTGAGTCGCTAACAATTCACCATTTCGAAGCCGCACTAAACTGGGGCTGCCCAAATATGTTTTGGTCGCTGGGTCTTGAATACGTAAACTCGTCAATTGCATCGTTACACCTTTTATATAATCTAACGATAATACATTAAGACTTACGCACATGAAAAAATTTACCACAAAGATCACAAAGAAAAGCTACGAAATTGGCTTAATCTTTGAGACTTTTGTGTTATTCGTGGTAAAAAGTTAAGTTGTGCGTCAGTCCGAATGTTACAGAACCAGCTTAACGAATCAATGAAGACGCTATTATTAACCGGCTTCGAGCCTTTTGGCGGCGAACATGTCAACCCATCGCAAGTAGTGGTAGAGGGCATCAGCACAATGTCATTTGCCAATGTCAATGTGATCACGGCCATTTTGCCGGTGTCGCGTTTTGCCGCCACGCAAGCGTTATCGGCGGCAATCGCCCAATTTAAGCCAGATGTGGTGATGATGTTGGGCGAAGCTGGCACCCGCGCCCGCGTATCGCCTGAGCGAGTCGCCATCAACCTCGATGATTTTCGTATCCCAGACAATGGTGGGCATCAACCCCAAAACGAGCCGATTGTGCCCGATGGCCCAGCCGCCTATTTCGCCACATTGCCCATTCACAAATTGGTCGCAAGCATGATCGCCGCCGATATCCCGGCGGGCATTTCCAATTCAGCAGGCACGTATTTGTGCAATCGAGTGTTTTATTGGGTGATGCACCTGATTCATAGCCAAAACTTGCCCATTCAGGCCGGGTTTATTCATTTGCCTTATTTACACGAGCAAAGCCTAAATAAACGCGACTGCCCCAGTTTGGCCCGTGCCACTCAAATCGAGGCCATTCGTTTAGCCATTTTGGCGTGTGTTGCATAAGAGATTGTATAAAACACTGGAATTTGTCTCCCACAAAGTCCGCAAAGAACACAAAGGGTTGATAAGAATACCTTTGTGTTCTTTGCGGGCTTTGTGAGAGATTTTTGTATTGACGAAATAAAAAGCTGACGATCTCCTGATGATCATTAACTACACTTGACACAACGGCAGCAAACCAGCCTGCAATGATGTCAACAGCTACACCTCCCACCCATTTTGGCAAAAATGCCCTTCGACTTGGCCTTTTCACACCTATCACACTCGTTGTATTGATGGTTTTAGGCTTCGTGATCTCTGAAGTGCTGAAATTTAATCGAGTTGGGGCCATCGTCATGCTAACGGCGATGGCCTGTGCCCCTATTGCGCATTGTGTCGGCATTGTTTGGGGCGTTATGGCCTTCAGCAAACCTAACGACAATAAACGGTTGGGGGCACTGGGCGCGTTGCTCAACGCGGGGTTAATTGGGTTAGGGCTTGTGGTGGCGGGGGATTGGTTTAAATATATGGGGGCGTTTAATTAAATGAACGCCCAAACCCACCACGCCAACGCCACAATTGCCAGCCTGCCAGCAACACCGCCAACAATGTGCCCCACCAGCCCGCACCGATGCCAATTTGATCGTTATAGAGCGCCGCAATAAAAGGCCGAATGACGAGATAACCCACGAGCGGAACGACAGCAACAAGCGGTAACGCGGCAACGCCAAACTGCCGCCCCCGCAGCGACAAACGCGGCCCAAGCAACAGCAAGCCAACAATGAGCACCATCGTCAACAAAGTGGCATAAAACTGAAGCCGATAATCAACCCCATCAACCCCAGCCGCACGATAAGCACTGAGCACCTCGGGGTAAGTGGGCAAACCGAGCGCGGCAATGCCCAAGGCCAACAGCCCAAGCGCGCCACGCCAAACCCACGCCACCACGTGTATCGTGGCCCATAATGCCAACATCAGCGCCGCCGCCCACAACGGCAGATAAAACCATTCATTTAAAAACACCCCAGCCCCGGGGGTGAAATTGGTAAAGGTGGCTAAATCGTGCCCATGCAAAGTCAGGGCAGCGGTCTTGTGCTGCGCCCACGGCAAAAAATGACTCAGCAGCAAAAGCAATGCCGTGCAGATGGGCCAAACCGAAGCTGTGTTATTTTTCATCATTCATCCAATTAGAACTTACCCGCCCAGTTAAAATGCCCTCATGCGTGCCATTATTTTACAAGACCAACTGAGCTTCGAGCCAAATTACCCCAAACCAGCCCCAATCGCGGGCGAAGCCATTGTGCGGGTGACCTGCGCCGGTGTGTGCAACACCGATATTGAACTGCAACGCGGTTATTTTGGCTTTCGGGGCGTGCCGGGCCACGAGTTTGTCGGTGTCATCGAATCAATATCGCCCTACCCAAACGGCTCAGCCCAATTTGCCCCCGCCGATTTTAAAGTCGGCGAGCGCGTGGTGGGCGAAATAAATTGTGTGCCGTGTGAATCCAATTCGCGCAATTATTTTGAACGCGCCCAAGACCCCAGCCGCAACACGCTCGGCATCGACCGGCGCGATGGCGCATTTGCCGATTTTGTCAGCCTGCCAATTGCCAATTTGTTGCGCGTGCCAGCCAACATCAGCGATGAAGAAGCGGTATTTGTCGAGCCGTTGGCCGCCGCCTGCCAAATTCTTGAGCAAGTGCATATTAAAACCACAGACCGTGTGATTGTGTTGGGCGATGGCAAATTGGGGTTGTTGTGTGCGCAAGTGCTGGCCACCACTGGCTGCCATTTAACCGCAGTGGGCAAACACGCCAACAAACTGGCAATTTTGGGGCAACGTGGCATTCATACCATGTTGGTTAGCGAGTGGGTCGCCGATTACGGCTCTGGGGCGCGGGTGGCCGATGTGGTGGTTGAATGCACCGGCTCGCCGGTTGGCTTTGAGACCGCCCGCCGCATGTTGCGCCCACGTGGCACGCTGGTGCTCAAAAGCACTTATCACGGCTTGCCACAGGTCAACCTCACCATGATCGTGGTCGATGAAATCAGCATCGTCGGCTCACGCTGCGGCCCCTTCGATGCCGCGCTGCGTCTGCTGGCCGCCAAACGCATCGATGTGCAATCACTCATTCACGCCCGTTACCCAATCGAGCAAGGCGTGCAGGCCTTTGAACATGCGCAGCGGGCGGGGGTGTTGAAGGTGTTGGTGCAGGTTGGGGAGAAATAGTGAGACAATGACAAAAGAGATGACAAGCCTAAATGAAACCGAGTTAAACGACTTAAATAAAATATCACAAAGCTACTACATGCCTCCCATCATAGCGGAGCTTGAAGCCCACCAAAAACGACAGGGTTTAGATTTAACCCAATCATTAGATTATTTACATGATATTTTGGTGGGAGCACTTGAGTCGGTTGAGCTGTTGCTTGATGAACGTCAACGTAATGGTCAAATCAAAGATAAAAGCCAAGCCCGAAAATCTATTGCTGGCAATGCCTTCTCGCAATTGGTGAAATATATCTTTTTGAAACTGAAGGCCCAAGGGGCAATTCGCGCCAATATTTTTATCACCTCCAACCCAGCCCAACATGCACTTATTAGCGACATGGTCACCATTGGTGTAGGTAATGAAACACAAAAGCCAGACATGGATTTAGCAATTTATTCTGTCACAGAGACCAATCAGCTAAACAAGTGCTTTATCATTTCACTCAAAACCTCATTAAGAGAACGAGCTGGGCAAACTTACAAATGGAAATTACTACTTGAAATAGCAACTTCAGATAATCCCATTAAAGAAAAATACAACATCACGTATAAAAGCACTTCTATGCCGTTGGTTGGGTTTGTCACAGTAAATTTTTACAACGAAATCAACAATCCCCAACATCGAGGCATGTTTCAATTCTTTGATCGTGCTTTTATTGGCAAGCCATTGAAATCTGATTTTATAGAAAATTTATCGCGACTCCCTCGTTTTGTGAATGAAAATCTGTAAAGGAGAAAGCATTATTTGCATGTTACCAAATCCTGTTTTTACTTTTATTGATCTTTTTGCTGGTATCGGAGGTTTTCGTCTTGCATTTGAATCGGCTGGGGCAAAATGCGTCTTTTCATCAGAATGGGATGAAATGGCTCAAAAAACATACGAAGCAAATTTTAGTGAACGTCCACATGGCGATATCACAAAAATAGCGGCAAAAGATATCCCTGATCATGACATCTTGACAGCAGGATTTCCATGCCAACCATTTAGTATTGCAGGCGTAACCAAACACAAAGCACTAGGGAACGCACATGGTTTTGCTCACCAAACGCAAGGCACACTTTTTTTTGATGTTGCACGCATTATTGAATACAAACAGCCCAAGGCGTTTTTGCTCGAAAACGTCAAAAACTTGCTCAGTCATGACAAAGGAAAAACATTCCAAGTTATTCGGCAAACGCTAGAAGAAGATTTAGGATATCACATCTATTACAAAGTGATCGATGCACGGAATATCGTGCCTCAACATCGAGAAAGAATTTACATTGTTGGATTTAAAGACCCACTTGCATTTGAGTTCCCAGTTTTCCATGATCTAAAACCTAAATTGAAAGATATTTTGGACGATGCAGTTGCGCCAAAATACACACTGACAGATCATCTTTGGACTTATTTGCAAAACTATGCCGAAAAACATAAGGCCAAAGGCAATGGTTTTGGCTTTGGGCTATCAAATCTAGACGGGGTCACACGCACTTTAAGCGCCCGTTACTATAAAGATGGCTCAGAAATTCTTATTCCACAACCAGACAAAAACCCGCGTCGGCTAACACCGCGCGAATGTGCCCGCATCATGGGGTATCCAGACACCTTTAAAATTGTTTGCAGCGATACAAGAGCCTACAAACAATTTGGCAATTCAGTCGCAGTTCCGGTTGTCGAGAAAATAGCTGAAAGTTTAATCACCCAACTTAAACATCCGATCAAGCGCGACGACACTTGTTACAACTTGCGCTTATTTTGATGAAGTTAAGCCAATAATGGCGTATGCTCGACAATATCGATGTGCAATCGCTCATTCACGCCCGTTACCCAATCGAACAAAGGCTTTTTGATAAAAAACTTTGAGTCCTTCGTGTGCTTTGTGGTAAAAAACTGAATCTTACATAACGTCAGTTATCCATGACACAAAATCTCGAATCCGCCCCCTACCAATCGCTGCGCAACGAAATTCAAAACCTGTGCCGTAACTTCCCCAATCAATATTGGCGCGAATTAGACCAAACCCGCAGCTACCCCTATGAATTTGTGCAAACCCTCACCGAGGCGGGTTATTTATCGGCGCTTATTCCCACACAATATGGGGGATTGGGCTTAAATATTACCGCCGCCAGCATCATTTTAGAAGAAATTCATCGTAGCGGGGGGCATTCGGCGGCCTGCCATGCCCAAATGTATACGATGGGGGCCTTGTTAAAGCACGGCAGCGAAACCCAAAAACAACGTTATTTGCCAGAAATTGCGGCGGGCAAATTAAGACTACAAGCATTTTCGATCACCGAGCCAGAGGCAGGCAGCGATACGCCTAATATTCGCACTTTTGCCCAAAGAGAAGGCGACAGTTATATTGTGACTGGGCATAAAAATTGGACCAGCCGCATTGCGCAAAGCGATTTATTGATGTTGCTGGCACGCACCACTGCCCGCGAAAATGTGACCGAGCGCACCCAAGGCATCAGCTTATTCTTGATCGACCTGCGTGACATTCGCGCCCAGCAACCCAATACGCTCGAAGTAACGCCGGTGCGCACCATGTTTAACTACGCCACCAACCAAGTGCGTTATCACGGCATGCGCATCCCTGCCGACAGTTTGATTGGCGCAGAGGGGCAAGGGTTTCGATATGTGATTGATGGCTGGAACGCCGAGCGCATTTTGCTGGCTGCTGAGTGTGTTGGCGATGGCTATTGGTTTGTCGAGCGGGCAGTTGATTATGCCAATACGTGTGTGCGCTTCGGCGCGCCCATCGGCAAAAATCAAGGGGTGCAGTTTCCAATCGCTCACGCTTATGCCCAAATAAGGGCTGCCGATGCCATTCGCTATCAAGCCTGCAACCTATTTGAGCGGAATGCCCCGTGCGGTGCCGAGGCCAATATGGCCAAGTTATTGGCGAGTGAGGCCAGTTGGGCGGCAGCCAATGCCTGCCTCGACACGCATGGTGGCAACGGGTTTGTGGCTGAATATGACATTGAGCGTAAATTTCGTGAAACGCGGATGTATCAGATCGCCCCGATCAATAACAATCTGATTTTGGCCTATGTGGCAAACCATGTCTTGAAATTACCAAAGTCATATTAATATTTTCACCCCCTGCCAAGGCACCGAGACCAACAAACCCGCCACCAACGACCAGGTTGCTAAATTCTACTAGGCGGTTTTAGCCACACCTAATAGACAACTAAAATAAAGATCACGTATAGGTCATATGATAGCGGCGGCTCTGGTTGTCTATAGCGCAGCCATTAGAAATGGTGCGCTGGGCACACAAAGACCGCCTTCGCGGTCTAAATTTTTAGCCTGCGCAGGCAGGCAACCATAACCCTACATGCAATTCACAATCTCCGCAAAATTCCCGTTACGTACCATCACAAATAAACACTTGCCGCCGCTACGTTTGGCCCACAATTCACCAATTTCACGGTCTTCTTTGGCGTTTTCCCACAAATGTGCCCCTTTATTTTCAACCACCAATATTCGCCCATCGCGCAGCAGACAAACAAAATCGGGGTAAAACCGGCCTGTGCTGGTTTGTAATGAAAATGAATTGGGTTTGCGCACCAAATTGCGCACCCAATATTTGATCTGTGGCAGTTGGTCAATGAAAATCGCGCATTGATATTCTGAATCACGACCTTGAGATTCAGTCAGGTCATCAATTTTAGGATAATAATGCTTGTTGAATTGATAATGCCCAGTGTAAAGTTGGTTATAAGCATATTTATTGGGGTTGGGATCAAACTGAAATACATGCTCGTCATTGACGAGCAAATTTGACAACAGCAAATTCTGTATCCCGTTACGATGTAACGCGCGTCGATGATTTTTGATACGCTCTAACAAGCACTTTGACAAACTAAATTTGTCGCGCACCAACTCGCTCAGTGGCAATTGGCGCGTATCGAGCAAATGGGTGACGGCGGCATTGGCAAAGGCCACCCCGTGTTGACGATCAAAATCCTCATGTTCGCCCACTTTGGCAAAACTACGGTCGAGCCATTGCACCAAATCGGTTTTTGAATAATCAAAATCGCCGCTAAGCCGATCCATCTGTTCATGCAACTGTTCGGTAAATTGCACATACACATGCCCCTTTTGCATACCAATGATGCCTTTGGTCGCGCCGCGGGTGCTGGGGGTAAAGTCGTTCTCGCTCAATGTCGCATCATACTTTGCCAACTCAAATGGAATATCGCGCAGGTGGGTTTCTTCAAATGGCTCAATTAAATTGCCTTGCCGATAAGCCAAGACCGGCACGGCAAAGGCTTCGCCGCGTTCGGCGGGTGTTTGGGGGCGGGGCGGTGGGCGAAGCTGACGCTGTCGCCGAACCTGATATTCAATCACAGCGCGGTCGGTGGGCGATTGCAAGGTTAAATTAAAGGCTTGCAATTCGCTCTCGTTCAAATTTTCGCGGATGGTGACTGTGCCATTGACCGCGTTGTAGCTGACTTTGTTGGCAAGGCCAAATGGCAAGGTGCTGAAATCGGGTTGGCTATTGACCGCAATTTGCAATGGCAAGGCCGGATCAGGTGCTGGGTCAACGTCTGTATCGGGCGGAGACGAGAAAATGGGCAAAGTGCCCAATGATTGCGATACAACCAAATCTGCTACTTCTTGCTTGTCGAAGCCATTTTCGATCAGTGCATCTTTGAGCGCCGCCGCAACTGCCGCAAAATTGCGCGAGGCCACAAACGCATAGGCATGATTGAGCGCGTCATTGACTTTGCGTTTGGCTTTGGGCAAGCGCAAAATGCGCCCCAAAATTTGCTCGACTGCGGTGGCCGAACGCACCTCGGCCACCGAACACAACACATAGGCAAAAGGACAATCCCAACCTTCGCGCAGTTTTTGTTGAGTAATGACATAACGAATGGGACAGTGTTCGCGCTGAATGTCGTCGGGCAATTCGTCATAATCACCAGTGGCCCGTGCAATTTGGTTCTCGGCAACCCCAAATTCGTCGAGCAAGGTTTGCCGAATAACGTCAACTGTGATTGTTTCGGCCTGCTTCACATTGCGTTCGGCCTGAATAAGCATGATCGGACGCACATATTCGCCAGTGCTTTGTCGCTCTGTCTGCGCCAGCGCGTCTAATTTCTTGAGTGTATCGATCGCATCAGCCAACACGATACGCCATTCATCACGGGTCTCTAACGCAATGGGCATTTTGATCATGTCTTCGGCATTAAGTTCAGCAGCCGAAACGCTATACAGCACATTCGAGGCGTCTTGTTTGCGGGCGGGCGTGGCGGTAAATTCGAGAATACAGGCGGGCAAAAACCGTGCCAAGGTGTCGAACGACAGCGACGTGCGGGCATTGTGGGCCTCATCGACAATGACGATCGGACGACGCAAACGCAACACATTACACAACGAGCGCCTCAATTGTCCATCGGTTTCGCGTTCTAGTTCGGCGATTTGGGTGGCTTCGGCGGCGCTAAAATGATCCATCAGTGCGCCACTGTCTTCATAAACTTTGCGCCCCTCGGTGCTTTCGCTGCGAAATGCCTGAATGGTGGACACGATGACGACGGTAGCACTGTTCAACACCGCCGGACGCACAGATTGTGCTTGGGCGATGTCCATCACCTCAACCGCACCCATGTCGTTTTCGATGGCTTGCCGATACGGATGCCCGTGCTGGCGCAAGGCCCGCAAGGTTTGTTGCACAATGGTCTCGGATGGGGCCAGCCATAACACCAACGCCCGATCATGTTGTAAAAATTCACGGGCGCACACCCCCACCGAATGCGCCGCCAGCAGGGTTTTGCCGCCGCCGGTTGGCACACGCAAACACACATAGGGCAAGCCCGGCAAGGCCGAAACAGGTGAATAGCTGCGGCGGGTTTGGCGGTAAAACGCCATGTCGTAATCTTGCAATGCAAGACAATCTTTAAAATAGCTGCTGAGCGCCGCCAAAGTATTTTGTTGATAGGTCTTGAGTTGCATCAGGCTTGCCTCACATCATATGGAATTTGGCGGAAGGTGATATTTTCGGCTTGCAAACGCGCCGCACTCAGCCGGCAGGCTGTGCCATAAATGACCTTGCGCCCGAGATGGGGCGGCAGGCTCGCTAACAAAGCTGGGGTGAGCACATTGCCGCTGTTTACGGCTTTGTCTTTGAGCACCCCGTTATACAACAAATACACCGCTGTGTCGTTTGCCACGCCCACCAAGGGCGGCGTTGTCGCCGTTACTGGCCCGCGCACACGGCCTGTTTCGACAAAAAACACATGCTCTGCCAGATCAGCGTAACTGACCGAACTGCGGATATCGCCGCTCGGGTCAAACAAGGTCTCGCCCAATTCACAATATTCAAACCCATCGCCCCAACCCTCACGCGCAATCACGCGCCGCACCCGCTCGGCGGTGATGTTTTGGGCAATATGTGCATCTATCTCAATCAATATACAACGGCGTTTGCCGTCGTCTTCGGCGTTTAAGGCCATGACGGCATGGGCGGTGGTTCCGCTGCCTGCAAAGCTATCGAGCACAAGATCATCTTGGTTAGTAGCGATTTGGAGGATGCGCTTGATTAAGCGCGTGGGCTTAGGTGTCACAAAATCCAATGCTTCATTTGCAACATCAAGACTTCGTATTTCTTTTTTTGCTTCGTCTGTATGTCCTGCATCTTCAAATGTCCACCAAGTCGGCGGCACAGAACCACCACCGCCGCGTAAAGCATGACGGTAACGTTTAAATGCGGGCACTTTCCCCTTGCCATCTTTGCCCCACCAAATTAAATTTTGCGCCTCATTTGCTCGATGTGTTTCTATGGAATAGCGCCAAACTGAAGTTCTTTTAGGCCATATTTCTTCACCTGTATTAGGGTTAACAACAGGGTAATACAAATTGGGTCTTTCTTCGGCAGTTTTATTACATGTATAGTTATCTGGACGGAAAATACCTTGATCATCGTCAAAACGATATTGGCGGTCTTTATCGTCTGATCGTGGCAATAGATTTCGATTAAAAAGTAAGGTTTTTTGGTAAACCAAGATGTGATCATGCATCGGCGCAATAGACTTATGATCATTTGCAACAGCATATTTCTTTTGCCAAACTACATTTGCCACAAAATTTTGCGCCCCGAAAATCTCATCCAGCAACATACGGGCATGATGCACTTCGTTGTCGTCAATACTCATCCACAAACTGCCATCCTCACGCAAAAATTGCCGCAACAAGGCCAAACGCGGATACATCATACACAGCCACTTGTCGTGGCGGGTCAGGTCTTCGGCCTCTGCGCCCACCGTTTTGCCCAGCCATGCCCGCATTTCGGGGCTGTTCACCGCATCGTTATACACCCAGCCCTCGTTACCGGTGTTATAGGGCGGGTCAATATAAATGCACTTGACTTGCCCGGCATAGCGCGGCAACAGCGCCTTTAGCCCCAACAAATTGTCGCCTTGCACAATCAGGTGTTGCCGGTCGGTCGCGTCGGGTTTTGCGGCCAAAGACAAGTCGGCTCTGGGTTTAAGCAAATGAAACGGGGCTTTGGTGTGGTGCGTCACGACGGCGCGTTTGCCGATCCAATCGAGTGTGGGCATAGGGACAATTTTAGCCGCAAAATGCCGCGCCAAATTGGCGGGTTAAGCCACAGCCAAGGCTGTTCAAAAGTCAGCATGACACTTAAACCGTCATCTCCGCGAAAGCGGAGATCCATAACGATGCAGGTAAAAAAATGCGGCAAACCAGTCAAATTACGCCTGTCTGGTTATAGATTCCCGCTTTCGCGGGAATGACGGGTTAAGCTGAGGCCTTAATTTAAGACGATTATGCTTTTGCGAAAACAAGAAGGCGACTTTTGAACAGCCTTACGGTTATGTAATCTACAATGTCTCGTTTTATGATTTTTGTGTATAATCGTATACGATTATACTAATGACCGATTTAGATGCCCCAACCACTGCCGAGTTGATCGCCAAAAGGCTGCGATATGACATCTTGAGCGGCAAACTTAAGCCGCTGCAACCACTGCGCCAAGACGAAATTGCAGCCCAAATGGGCGTAAGCAAAATACCCACCCGCGAGGCGCTGGTGCAACTCAAAACCGAGGGGCTGGTCGTGATACATCAAAATCGTGGGGCGGTGGTGGCTGAATTTTCGGCCAGCGAGGTTGCCGAGGTTTACGAGATGCGGGCCGCGCTCGAAACACTGGCCGTGCGCCGCGCCATCCCCAATATGACCAAATCTGACTTTGTGCGGGCCGAAGGGTTGATTGAAATTATGGATGATACACATGATGCGCTGAATTGGAGCGAACTGAATTGGGAATTTCACGCCATGCTCTATCGACCAGCCAACATGCCACGCTTATTAGAGCATATTCGCATGTTGCACAGCAATGTGGCGCGTTATGTCGTGCATTACCTGACCAGCGTCGATTATCACGCCGAGGCCCAACGCCAGCATCGGCTGATCTTGCAATTGTGCCGCGCTGGCGATATCGCCCAAGCCACACCCCAACTCGAAGCCCATTTAACCCAAGCCGGTAAAAAAATAGCGCAGTTTTTAAAAAAGGATGAAGGATGAAGGATGAACCAAGAATTTTCATCCTTCATCCTTCATCCTTCATCCTTTCCCCAAATTATGTCTACGACAAATCTTGAAATCCTAAACACCATTCAGCAGCGCATTTTGTGGTTGAGCACTTATATGTTGCATCACGCCAACAAAATTCGTCACAACCCCGATGGCAGCAAAATCGGCGGGCATCAGGCTTCATCGGCCAGCGCCGTTACCTTGACAACGGCGTTATTGTTTCATTTTTTGCGCCATGATGACCGCTTTCAATTTAAGCCGCACGGCTCGCCAGCCTATCACTCGGCCATGTATTTGATGGATGCCCTACCCAAAAGCTATATGACCGGCTTGCGCGAATTTGGCAAATTGCAGTCTTACCTCAGCCGCAGCAAAGACCCAGTGGTGGTGGATTTTAGCAATGGCTCGATGGGCTTGGGCTGCGCCGCACCGGTCTTTGCCGCCACCGCCCAACATTATGCCCAGCGTCATTTTGGCGAAACCACCGCCAAACGCTTCATCACCATCAGCGGCGATGCCGAGCTAGACGAAGGCAATGTGTATGAGATGTTGCTGGAAGAAAGTATGCGTGGGGTGAATAATGTGTTGTGGATCGTCGATCTTAACCGCCAAAGCCTAGACCGCGTGGTGCCCGGTATTCGTGCCAAACGGCTTGAGGCTATTTTTGCGGCCTGTGGCTGGGATGTGATTGAGGCCAAATATGGACAACGGCTGCAAGCGGCCTTTGCCCGCGCCAACGGCCAACACTTGCGCCAATGGATCGACGACATGAGCAACGAGGAATATCAAAGCCTCATTCGCTCCGAGGGGTCGGTCATTCGCGGGGCGGCCATGCGCACTGAGAATGATGAGCTGATCGAATTTTTAGCCGCGATACCCGATGAAGAACTGGTGTCGCTGCTGGGCAATTTGGGTGGCTGTGATTTGCCCGAATTGATTGCACAACTGGACGTGGCAGGCCAAAAGCTGGAAGAGGGCAAAGCGCCAGTAGTGTTGTTTGCCTATACCATCAAAGGCTGGGGCTTGCCGATTGCGGGTGACCCATTCAACCACTCAGCCTTGCTCAGCGATGACCTCATTCACAGCCTGCGTGAAAGTATGAATATTGCAGCCAATGAACCTTGGCTGGGGTTTGCGCCCGGCTCACCTGAATATGAATTTTGTCAGCGTGTCCGCGAACGGCTGGGGTTTAGACAATTTAACGACACAGCGCTGGCAAAAATGAACGGCAACGTGCCAGTGGGTTATGGTCGCACGGCACGACGTGGGCAGGTGCGCCCATTGCCGCTGTCGCCCAACGACATCCCCCACGAATTGGGCGTGAGTCACGCCACCCAATCGAGCACCCAAGATGCCTTTGGGCGCGTAATGATGCGCTTGGCGGATGTGAGCAAAGTTGCGCCACGGGTCATCACCACCAGCCCCGATGTCGCCACCAGCACCAATTTGGGCGGCTGGATCAACAAGGTTGGCGCGTTTTCGTTTAACACCCCAATTGATTATGAGGCCGGTCGCCCGCGCCCGATCAATTGGCGTGGGCGGCCCGAAGGCCAACATGTTGAGCTTGGCATTGCCGAGATGAATTTGTATACCATGTTGTCGCAATTGGGCTTGTCGCACGAGTTGAATGGGCAATTGTTGTTGCCAATTGGCACGCTGTATGATCCATTTGTTTGTCGTGGTCTCGATGCACTTATTTTTGGGCTGTATTCAGAATCGAAATTTATCTTTGCCGCCACACCCAGCGGGGCCACGCTGTCGCCCGAAGGCGGGGCGCATCAGTCATCGGTCACGGCCTCGCTCGGCATCGAGTTGCCCAACCTCGATTATTATGAGCCGTGTTTTGGGCTAGAGGTGGAATGGATGTTGATGGAGGGTTTGCGGCAAATGGTGTTGACCGACGACGATGGCCTGCGCAACGGGCGCAGCACCTATTTGCGTATGAGCACTAAGAATATCGACCAGAATTTGCTCAAACCCGCGCTCGACCGGCTTGGCAAAGACGAATTGCGCCGCAAGGCATTGGCGGGGGGCTATCGCTTAAAGGTTGAAGGAGGAGGGATGAAGGATGAAGCGCCTCATCCTTCATCCTTCATCCCTCCTCCTTTGTTACACATCGTGACTTGCGGGGCAATGATCCCAGAGGTGCTGGCGGCGGCGGATTATTTAGAGCGTGAGGGGGTGGCGGTCAATGTCATCAATTTGACCAACCCACGTGGGGCCTATGAAAGTTGGAAAAATGCCAAATATGGTGAGGCGCATATCCTCGAAGAATTGATACCGGCGGGGCAGCGCACTGCGCCGATTTTGACGGTGCACGATGCGGCATCACACGCGCTGGCGTGGCTGGGCAGCGTGTTTGGTCAGCGTGTGATCTCGCTGGGGATGGACAAATTTGGGCAGAGTGGCACCCGGGCGGCGGTGTATGAGTATGTGGGGCTTGATACCCATAGCATCATCGCGGCGGGTTTTAGGGCGGTGGATTAATGGTTAGTATAAAAACTGTTTTTATCAATACAAAACCTCTCACAAAGCCCACAAAGAACACAAAGAAGGTATTTTTATAAACCCTTTGTGTTCTTTGTGAGCTTCATGAGAGGAAAATTGCAGCGTTTTTATACAACCTCTAATGGTTAGGGGTGAATGCCGGTCAGCTTAATTTTGAATTTTGATGGGTGTGGTGTTGGGTTATTGGCGAGTTTCAGCCGATAGGAAGGCGGGTCTAACATTACATCGAATCGTTTAAGTAGCATTGCCACATTTAAAGGAAATTGCACTTCGGCTATACCAGCCCCTAAACATAAATGCGCCCCAATGCCATAGGGCGCATATGCGTGTTTTTGCCGAAATTCTTGGCGTGGGGCATGATGCCGGTCTGGGGTATAACAATATGGATCAGAGTAAAAACGCTCTAAAAAGTGTGAGGCACTTCCGCTGATCATCACTTGTGCCCCTTTTGGAATGGCGAACCCGTTGAATGAAAAGGCATTAACCGCTTCTCTGGGCTGAGCAACCGCAATGGTATGCATACGCATTGTTTCGATGGCAGCCATGTGCAAGGTCGGCATTTTCATAAACATTTCAGAGGTAAAGTTTGAAACATCCAAATGCTGATTAACCTCATTCTGCACTTGCCGCAAAATATCAGGGTGGGTCAATAAATCGTAAAGCAAAAAGCTTGACATCGCCGCAACTGTATCCATGCCCGCAATAAACGGCGACATCACCGATATCAGCATTTCTAGCTCAGTGAAAGCATTTCCATTGGCATCTTTATACGAAATTGTCGCATCAATGAGGTCATCGCGTATCTCGCCATTATTCGCACGTCTCTTATTCAAAATTTGCTGACCAATCTCTAAAAATCGTTGTTTGGCGCGTAAAAATCGTGGCAACTTCAACACCCATTTTGGCGCCAAACCATGCACATAGACATTTAAAACCGTGCCAATATAAATACAGTAGTTTAGGCTAAAAAAAATTTAACAAAACGACCCCAGTAAGTGGCAAATAAAGCCCACTTCGAAGCCAAGGCAAGCAAAAGCGAGCGTGAAAGAAACCTCTCACCCTTAAATAAAACTATTTCGCCTCAAACCAACCCTAAA